>CAYUBC010000140.1:7163-8323 GCA_964442885.1 uncultured bacterium
TTGATGACCAGTTTGTTCTGAGGTACCTTCAGCCACATAGGGTAGGTAAAACCAGAAGGTTGGCTGCTCTGAGACTGTGTAACCACCCACATATCCCTGGGTAGGGGTCTGGGAAATGGCGATTGTCTCGCTGTCGTTAGTGGTCAGACTATCGCTAGGTTCTGGCTCCGGGTTAACTAACACGTCACTGTTCTCAGAGGGAGGACTTTGGTTAGCTTCTGGCTCAACAACCGGCATTAGGGCTACAACGGATCTCGCTCCATCCGCCATTTCCCCCTCCACTAACACACAAATTGGGCCTCGTCCGGCTCCGCCGGAGCCTCTGCCGGTGGGCACCGCTGCCGATGAGCGCCCCCTAGCCTGTCGCCACAACAGTTGAAGCCGTGATGTAGCGACAGTATCAGGATTGAAAAAAAGTACTAAGCAACCCACTATCACCAGCAATAGCACCAGAGCCAGTATTCGCTTTTGCCACCGAGACATAGGCTGACTCATCCTTGTTACTTGCTCATTTTGTAAAGGCGTAAACGGCCAGAATCCACTAACCAATTGCTAACTGGAGCAGCGACTAGAACAAGCACCACAGGCACAAACGGAAGCCAACCATAAAAGGCCTGAAAGATAATGTAGCTAATCCCATAACTAGCACCTACCGCAATCGCCAAAGCAGCAATCCGGGTAGGGGGCAATTGCAGTCTCCAGATAATCATACCTCCTACTGAAGACCAGAGTAGAATCCACAACCATTCTCCCCAAAAGGATAAAACCCATATCAACGGAGATTTTCCTAGAGCCGCATCAATCAACTGACTAGTCATTTGGGCTTGAATCATTACCCCTGACATCTGATTGCCCATGCGCAAATTATAGGGTGTGTTCCAGTACTCTTTATAGCCATCTGTTCGGGTAACACCGATTAAGACGATGGTGTTCCTTAAATCTCGACCTTCTAGGGCACCATCTAACACCTGCTGAACCGTAACCATTTCAGCTGCCTGCCAATTATCATCATCAATCCGATACTTCAGGAGTACCTGACATCCGCCAGTAATCCCCATATTGCCCTGATATCCGCCGGTAAAGGGATGCAGGCTAGTTAAGACCCTACCATTGGGAAAGTTTATCTTACAAATTTGACCAGTTGGGCTATCCAGCGTAAT
>CAYUBC010000141.1:0-8312 GCA_964442885.1 uncultured bacterium
TGGCCCTAGCGTCACCAACATTGGCCGCAATGGTGAAACCTGGAGCTACCAGAGCCACTGGGAAAAGCCCGTGGTCATGCTGGTTAACGAAAACAGCCGCAGCGCTAAGGAAATTCTGGCCTACGCCTTTCAGCAATACGATATTGGCCCGGTGGTAGGCACGACTACGGCTGGAGCGGTAATCGCCGGTCGGCCTTTTTTAATGCCGGCAAAAAGCCTGCTCTACGTAGCCGTAGCCAATGTCTATGTGGATGATCAGGTGCGCCTGGAAGGGGTTGGGGTAACGCCGGATGTAGTGGTGCCCTTTCCGCTCCCCTATGCCCAGGGCACCGATCCTCAGAAGGAGCGGGCCATTGCAACGGCTCTGGAGTTGTTATCCAACCGCTTGCCTAACCGCTTGCCTCAATAGGCTTTGCTGCACCATTCTTATAATCTAATTACTCCACCATTCATCCCTCACGAGTTAAATTCACATTGACCCGATCCGACATTTCTGTCACCCCTGCATATTGCTGGCTAACCAAATGACTGACTCTAACAACCGCACTCCGCAACCCCGCACCCTCAGGGACATCGCCTACGATAGCCTGCTCGGTTTAGCCTTTGGGCTGCTGCTGGCCCTGGTTTTGGCTATGCTAATCTCCCTTTCAACCCTGGAGTGGCAATGGCAGTATTTGGCCATTTTGGCTGGCCTAGCGGCCTGTTGCGGTCTGCTGACCGCCATCTGGGGTAAGCGTTTTTTAGGGCCACTGGTGGCCTTTCTGGAGTCTATTCCCCCCATTGCCTGACGCGCATCGGGGCAGAATTCCCCGTAAAGTTCCGTTTCTGGCCAGAAAATTCCCCAGCGCCAGGGCAATGTCAAAGCAATGTCAAAATGTTAAAAATTTAAGCGTTTAGATCTTGGCTCAGTCTGCGATGTCGTAGATTGAGCTTTAAATTTTGGGGTTACAGCCAAGTCTGACCTGCTGGCAAAACCGGGATGTTTGGGTGATGCATCCTCCTTATGGGCCTTGGCCTGTTGTTGCTAGCCCTGTAGAAAAGGATTTTCTAATGGTGAAGTTGCCCTTTAAGAGACTTGCTGCGGCCATTCTGACGCTAAGTATCCTCCCCTTGGGCAGTTGTAGCTCGGCCAGCCCGAATAACCCGACGGTCACCATCGACGCTGGCACGCTGGAGGGAGCCGTGGCTGGGGAGGTGGTGTTTTTCAAGGGCATTCCCTACGCTGCGCCCCCGGTGGGCGACTTGCGGTGGCGATCGCCCCAGCCGGTGCAGCCCTGGTCGGGGGTGCGGCCAGCGGTCGAATACGGCGATGACTGCATTCAGTTGCCGCTAGAGGGCGATGCCTCTGCCAGCGGCGGCGAAAGGTCGGAAGACTGCCTGGTGTTGAACCTGTGGCGGCCAACGGCGGTCGAGCCTGAGGAAAAATTGCCGGTGCTGGTGTGGATTCACGGCGGCGGCTTCCTTAACGGCAGTTCGGCGGCGGCGATCTACGACGGCAGCGCCTTTGCCGAACAGGGGCTGGTAGTGGTGAGCTTTAACTATCGTCTGGGGCGAATGGGCTTTTTTGCCCATCCGGCTCTCACTGCCGCTGGCGAGGGGCCGCTGGGCAACTACGGGCTGATGGATCAGCTAGCGGCCCTGCAATGGGTGCAGCGCAACATTGCCGCCTTTGGGGGCGACCCAGAGCAGGTCACCATCATGGGGGAATCGGCGGGGGGCATTTCCGTCATGCATCACCTCACTTCGCCTCAGTCGGCAGAGCTATTCCATCAGGCGGCGGTGCTGTCGGGGGGTGGTCGTAGTTTTTTGGTCAGCTTACGCAACCTGAGTGAAGGCACAGCGGCGCTTCCCTCGGCTGAGCAGAGCGGCGTTGAGTTTGCCCGCAGCATGGGCATTACCAGCGATGGTGCCGAGGCGCTGACGGCCCTGCGCGCCCTGCCAGCAGAGCAGGTGAATGGCGACATGAGCATGGCTGACCTGCTAGACAAACCGCCCACCTATGCCGGTGGCCCCATCTTCGATGGCGAGGTGATTACCGCTACGCCCCAGGCAATTCTTCAAGCTGGAGCAGCGGCCAATGTGCCCATTCTGATTGGCACCACCAGCGCCGATTTGCCGGTTGCCTTTCCACCCATCGACAACCCTCTCTCCTTCTTTGGGGCCGATGCAACCAGGGCTTTAGCGGCCTACAATCCCGATGGCACCCTGCCCGGCGAAGCGGTGGTTGTTACCATTGCCATCGACATGACCATGCACGAACCGGCTCGCTTTGTGGCCCGGCAAATGACCGATGCCAATAACCCAGCCTGGCTCTACCGCTTTGGCTACGTGGCCGAGTCTCTGCGGCCCGAAACCCTGGGGGCCGACCACGCCAGCGAACAGCCCTATCTATTCAGCACCCTGGATGCCCGCTACGGCGAGGCGGTAACGGCCAACGACCGGGAAATGGCCCGCCTGTTCCACACCTACTTTGCCAACTTCGCCAAAACCGGCGACCCCAATGGCGACGGCTTACCCCCCTGGCCCCAGTACGACCCAGCGACCCCCGACCTGATGATATTTACCCTGGACGACGGTGCTGTGATCCTGCCCGACCCCTGGACAGAGCGCCTCGACCTGGTGGAGCGAGCCTTTGAGGCTCAGGGAGAGGAACTACCCTAGGGCGTGTCATCAATTCGAAAAAATCTTAGGGCATCAGTGTTTCAAGCGTCCTGAACGGCAGGCTCATGTGTGCTGCAGTGTACTGGACGGTGTGTTGTTGTTTTAGCGTCTTTATTGTTTAACCGGAGAAACTCTGTGCATCAAGCTTTATGCCTGCGTCAACGGCTCAGCCAGATCACCTCACGATTGAAAAACCGATTCGGCCTGTTGAGCTTGGTGGCGGCCCTGCTGGGGGTGATGCTGACCACCGTTGTGGCCGCCCAGGCGGAGGCGGGTTGGAAACTTGGCCCTCGCCTTCTACCGCCGCCGGTTGGGGTCAGCGATGAACTACGGGACGCTCTGGCCAACACCCCTACCCCTGACATTGCTGCCGCCAAGGCCAACGTTCCCCAAACCATCGCCGAGTGGAAAGCCGCCATTGCTGAGCAGGATGCCGGGGCCGCGATAGTCACTCAGGCCCTGGCCGATCGGCGGGGGGTCACCATTGAGCCAGATAGCATGGCTGGGGTCAGGGTTTACCGCCTCACCCCGACGCAGCTTTCACCGGAACACGCTAATCATTTGTTTGTCTACATTCACGGCGGTGCCTTTGTCAAAGGCGGCGGCCTGGGTAGCTCCCTGGAGGGGGTGGGCATTGCCGCGCACCTGGGCATTCCCGTAATCTCGGTGGACTACCGCATGGCCCCCGATTTCAAAGCTCCTACCGCCATGAACGACATCGTAGCGGTCTGGCGGCAGGTAATTAGGGAACACGACCCCAGCACCATAGCCCTGGGGGGAACCTCCGCCGGGGCCAACCTCACGCTAGTGTCAACCCTGCGGATGAAGGATCTGGGCCTCCCCCTACCCGGTGCCCTTTTTGTGGGCACGCCCCCCATTTTTCTCGAAAAGAAAGGCGATATGCGCTTCATCAACGAGGGTGTGGATCGCTACCTGGTGACCTGGGATGCCGAACCCGCCGCCGCCATGGCCCTGTACGTGGGCGACATGAGCTACGAAAATCCCTATATCTCCCCGTTCTATGGCAATGTAGAGGGCTTTCCGCCTGCCTACTTAATTAGCGGCACCCGCGACCTGATGCTCAGCGACACCGCCCTGATGCACCGCAAGTTCCGCCGGGCCGGAGTAGACGCAGATTTACACATCTACGAAGGCCACTCCCACGGCGATTATGTGCTGCAATTCAACGCGCCCGAATCCACAAAACACCTGAGGGTATTATGCTGTTTGGCCATAATGGCTATTACAGTACGGGGCTTTAGCCTCTCGTTAACTGTCATTTGAGGAAGGGCGATCGCGCTACCCCCTACCAGGTTAGTTTGAGCCCCTGCTGCACCATGAAGACCTGGAGAGCTGGCATGTAGCCCTGGGGAATGATCTCCGGCGGGCTGTTGATGGGTGTGTCTGCTGAGCTTAGCCAGCCAGCGGTTACTCCGGCGGCGGCCCCCACCTGCCACTCCCCATAGTGGATGCGGGTAGAGGCATTGGCAATGTGGGTGGCGGCGATCGCCTTGCCGCCGACCAACACATTATCGACGCCTTGAGGAATCAGGCTTTCTAGAGGAATCTGGATGGGCCTCACGGCAGGTTCCTGGGCTGGGGCACTCACCGCTTCGCCGGAGGGTTGCCAGTTGCGGTAGCGGCAGCCGTGGATGTCGATGGCGTAGTGGGTGGCTCCTACCGCCGTAGGGCCAAAGTCCCGCTGGTTAGGAAAGCGATAGCGCAGGTCGTTTTCGCGAATCATAAAGTCCTCCTGGCCGTAGGCGGGGCGGCCTGTAATCCGCCGTCCTTCGCGCAGGTAGGGCACCATGCTGAGGCCAGAGCGAGTGCCCATCGGGCTATCGGCCCCGTAGAGATAGGTGAGGGGATAGTCTGGAGTCGCCTGGGTTTCTAGCAGCCAGCGAGCAAACAGGAGGGCATTTTCTTCGGCAAATTGCAGGGCCGAGGTAGACAGGCCCCCCATCCAGTTCTGGTATTGCCCCGTGGCCTCCAAATCCGGCTCTGGCAAAATCAGGGGTGGGTTCATCCAGTTCCAGTCGTTCCCCTGGTTCCAGTTGATCATTGTAATGTCGCCGTAGGCCGGGCGGCCCGTGTAGGGATTGTTGCGGGTCTGGCTAACCAGGCGGCGATAGTGGAACACGCTGCGCCCCCCAAAGAACGGGAACCCCTCCAGACTGTAGCCCGCCTGGTGCTCTTGCAGGCTGTAGGTTGGCCGCATCCGGGCCAGGGCGGCCAGGCTGTCGCCGTTGTCGTTGTAAATCGCCAGCCCAAAGGGGTAGGTAAACGCCTGGGTGCAGGCCGGATTGTCAAATTCGGCGGCGTTGGGCTCGCCGGTCGTTGTTTGCGATTCTGAGCCCAACCGATGGGGAATTTTGGCCCAGCCCACCAGTTCCCCGGTGTCGGTGGCGTCAATCACAATCATCGCCTGGCCAGCGGGAGGCTGAAGTTTAATGGGCACTCGGTCAAAGGCTGGGCTGGGCGACCAGCTATACCACTCGTGCAGTTCCTCCGACAGGCGACCCTTGGGCACATGGTCGCCGTTGCGAGGCTGGCGGCGCACGGCATAGAGCGCGGTAATCCGTCCCCCTGTGCTGTCGAACTCGGCCCCCTTGAAGGCGGTCATGGTGGCCCAGCGGCTCTGGTTAGCGCTAGGCTTGGCCTCCTGCAAGAGCTGGCCCGCCGCCAGGGCTCCGGCCTCCGGCGGAAAACACAGGGTGCCGACCCAGCAGCTATTGATTTCGGATACTGCTCGAACGCTGCCCGTCGGACTCCAGGCTGGCAAATGCACGACCTGCCGTTTAATCAAACTGCGGAAGTGCAGCCAGCTAGGGGAAAAGTTATTAGTCTGCCGCATCCGTAGGGATTCATCCAAGGCCGAGACGCCCTGGGAACTGACCTGCCCACCCAGCCACGGACTGACCTCGATTAAACAGGTCTGGGCTCCGGTAGCCATGGCATGGGCCGCTGCCGCTACTCCACCCAGGGAGCCACCAATGACCGCCACCTGGCATTCCCAGATTTCTGGACTGGCTGGCAGGGGGTGGAGTTGAGGCCGCCCGTTGAAGCGCTGCGGTTGGGGCAGGCTAGACAGGGCCAGGGCTGGGGTCAGGGGGTAGTAACCCGAAGCAACCGACCCAGGCAACCAGCGAGACGCCATTAACCCCGCCAATGCCCCGCCCCCAAAGGTGGCGATCGCCAATGCCGACATCCCCCGCCACCTGACTGGCCATCGTCTGTTGCTCACCTATCCCTAGCTCCCAATTCAATGCCAAGGTTTTAGCACACCCCACCCCAAGCAGAACGAGAATTTAGCCTCATCCTTAGGTTTTGCGTTAGTTCCACGACTAGCCCTACGATTGGCCCCACGACTGGCCCTACGACTGGCCCCATGACTGGCCAAAGGGTGGGCTAAAAGTTGGCCTGCCATCTCTGGCGCAACCTGGTAAAGTACCAGAGGTTAGTTGTATTCAGGTTGGGATTACCGTGGATGGCATGAATAGCGAGTTTTCCGCCTCTGGTGCAGAGGCTCTGTCTTCCTTCTCGGCCAAATGGGATGATGAAGCCATCCTGTCTCTCGGCGATGATAGAACCACGCTGCTGTCGATAGAGGCCGTACAGCGCTACCTCAACCGCTCAAGAGCCTCTGTCTATCGCTATGCCAATACCGATTCTGAGCTGCTGAATCCCCCCTACGATCCCAAAAAGCTGAACCCTGAGATTCGCAGTAACAAAGATGCGCCGCTGGAGTTTCGGCCCCAAGAAGTACGTCGGTTTGCGGAGGAAGTCCTGGGATTAAACCCCACCATTCAGGTACAGCCGCTTCCCGAAACGGTCACCATCAGCCTGCTTAAACAAATTTTGCTAGAGCTAAAAGCTATTCATACCCTGCTCGAAGCCCAACACGAGAAGGAATCCTAACCCCCCCACGGGCTTATCGCTCTCCGGGCGGGAATGCTACACTAAGGGGCACGTTAGGCTAGTTATCTCGACATGTTCCTGGATTGATGATTGTTATCAATTGTTGGCAATGGTCAATCAATGTGTTCTGAGAAACGGTTTGTAGGTGTGAGTTGTCTATAATTGTCTGATATAAGGGTCTATGGTGTTTTAATTTATGGGCTAAACAAAGCGAAATTTGGAGTTCGCTGATTGTTTCTAAAGGTCTAACCAAGCCCACTTTGCTGATTTCAGACATAGGATTGTATGGATTCTGCCAGTCAACCTGACACATCCCCCGTTGAACCCCCCCCTAGTATTTTTTCCAATCTGCTTGGTATCGTCATCGCTGTGTTGACGCTTACCCTACCGATGGCGGTGATTGTGCATTACTCGTCGGCCCAGGAGTTTTCTCCCCAGCCAACAAGTCTGCCCTCTCCCAGATCGGGCCGCTAGTGGCAACGACTAGCGGCACCTTCGGCCAGCCGTAGGTTCATCAGATTGTAGGAGCTAGGGCAAGTTGCACTGACTTAGCCGAATCTTGTCCATTCAAATGGACGCTGGACGCGGTATTCGCTTTTGTGCCCTAACCCTGGGGGGAAACCCACAGCCGTCAGCCAATGGCGGCCGTTAGGGAAATGCAGCGGTTAGCGAAACCGTAGAAATGGATTCGCTAACCGCTACTATCTCACATCTGGAGCAGGTTGATCCCTCAACCCTGCAACGGCTAGCTCTGTCTAAAAAACCGCATGCCCGCGTCATCCAGCACACGCATTAGCGGACGGCGGCCCAGCGGCACCAGAGATTCCAGGTTAATTTCTCGGGCCGAGCGCACTAGCAAGCCAGCGGTGGCCAAACTGGCCATCATTGAGCTACCACCGTAGCTAATTAGGGGAAACGGTAGCCCTGTAGTAGGCAACAGCCCTGTAGCTACCCCAATGTTAAGGATAGATTGCCCGACCAGCACCACCATAGCCCCTACGGCCACCAGCTTGTGGAGCGGCTGAGCAACCCGCAGCGCTACCACCAGGGCCATGCTGGCGTAGATAGCCAACAGCGACAACAGCAGCAAGCACCCAATAAAGCCAAACTCTTCGGCATACACCGCAAAGATGAAGTCCGTGTACTGAATGGGCAGGGCATAGAGCTTTTGCTGAGACAGACCAAACCCCTGCCCCCAAAAGCCCCCCGAGCCAATGGCCAGCAAGCTCTGAATCAGCTGGTAGCCTTGATCCCCAGGATCGGCCCAGGGGTTGAGAAAGGAAATGATGCGCTGCCGCTGATAGGTTTTGACGCTAATGCTGACCACAGCGGCTAAAAGGCCGCCAACCGCCGTCATCGCCAGGTAGCGATAGGGCAAGCCCGACGCCAGGGCGATTAGCCACAGGGTCAAGCCGCAGACCGCTGCCGTGCTGAGGTTGGGTTGCAGCAAAATGGCCGCTAAAATCGCCCCAAAAACCCCCAGCCAGGTGAGCCGCGTCTGCCAGGTGAGCTGATACCAGCGACCGAACAACCGCGCCCCTTGCAGCACAAGACACGGCTTGATTAACTCCGAAGGTTGGATCATAAACGGCCCCAGGGGCAGCCAGCGGGTAGCGCCATTCACCGTCACCCCCACGGAGGGAATCAGCGTTAACAACACCAGCCCCAGCAGAACCAGCAACACCAGCCCCGATAGCTTCAGCATGGCATCGAGGGAGGTGTGCACAATGCGG
>CAYUBC010000142.1:0-8297 GCA_964442885.1 uncultured bacterium
CACACTATCAAACAAAAGCGGGTGGGGCATCTGGCTGGCTGAGGCAATGGACTGAGGGTTTATGAACTTTACCACTGCCGTCGCCCGTGGTGGCGCTAAATTTTCGTCGGACAGGTCTACACAGCCCGTGATGACCCCACCTATAACCCCCAGGGCAAGGCCCGAAACGATTTGGAAATAAGCCTGTCGGTTTGCCATAGGCGAGTGGGTATGATCAGGGGAAAGATGGCTGAACGCAAGCGGCAGCAGTGAGACCGAGCCTGCTTATCACCGTAACCCACTGCCCAGAGTAAACCTGAGAGACTAAAGATAGAGTTTGCTTTCTCTTAACCTGCCTAAAGGTTTGTGGGCTACGGCCATCCTCAAACGGCTCTACGGGATGAATTTATGGCTGCTAGCATTCAACCCATTGATGCTCTAACGGCTGAGGTCTTACTGGCCTATGCCGATGAAGATAGCGAACTGGGCCTAGCTCCCGTTAATATCCCTCTGGTCAATGCAGTTCGTCAGCTCTTGCTGGACTCGGGGTTTGTTGTTTGGGACTACCACCATGACTGCTACCCCGGCGACAGTCTGGAGTCGGCGATCTCGCGGGCTACCGAAGCCTGCGACAACTATGTGATTTTGCTATCTCCCCAGGCCCTTCACAATGCCGCCTGTTTGCAGGGGCTGCTGCTGGCCATTAGCTTGAACAAGCGGGTGGTGCCGGTTTTACTAGCTACCGTAGAGGCCAATCAACTGCCTGAACCGCTCCAGGCCATGGACTGGGTCGATTTACGAGGCGCTACAGCGCCCCTGAGCCAGAGTGTGGCTGGCTACCATCTGCAGCAAGCGCTCTACAGTGAGGCCACCTACCATCGCACCCACAGCCGGTTGCTCATGGCGGCCCTTACCTGGGAACGCCAGCAGCGCCACCCCAGCTACCTGTTGCCCAGGCAGGAGAGCCGCACGGCCTATCGCTGGCTAGCCACAGTGCAACAGCGCCAGCGGTATCGCCCGATTCATGTAGTTCACCTCTTTGTGGTTGAGAGCCTGCGGCAGAGTGCTGAGCCCATGGGCCAGATTGGCGAACTAGCCGCCGCCCTACCCCCGGTAGCTCAAATGACCACCTGGTTAAAGCAGTGGATAACAGGCTAAACCAGCCTATAGCTTCATCTTTTTTCTTTTTTCGTTCTTCGCGCTTCGGTCTTCCTCCGGTATCCTCTAAACACACGGATGAACAGAGCTGGCCTATGAATAACACCGGATCAAGCAACCCGTACCTGGGCGGACGCTATCGAATTTTGCGGCAGCTTAGCCAGGGTGGCTTTGGCCATACCTACCTGGCCGAAGACACCAATCGCTTTCAGGAACTCTGTGTGCTGCGCGAGTTTAACCCCCAAGTGGAGGGGAAACTGGCCCTAGACAAGGCCCAAATTTTGTTTGAGCAGGAAGCCAGCTTGCTCTACCAGCTCAATCATCCTCAGATTCCTCGCTTTCGGGAACTGCTGCGGGAGGGAAACCGCCTGTTTCTAGTGCAGGATTACGTGGAAGGCCCCACCTACCGAGACGTGTTGAACCGCCGCAAAGCCCAGGGTGAGCGCTTTTCTGAGACAGAAGTAGCCCAGCTTCTCATGCAACTGCTGCCGGTTCTGCAATACCTGCATGGGGTAGGCATTGTCCACGGCGATATTTCCCCCGATAACCTGATCCAGCGCAATGCCGATGGCCGCCCTGTTTTGATTGATTTCAGCGGGGTGAAGCAGGTGCTGGTGAATGTGCGCTACCAGCTTGGGGTGGCCCAACCTTACCAATCCACTACGGGGGAAATTACCCGTTTGGGACGAGTGGGCTATGCACCCGAAACCCAGCTTGAGTCAGGCCAAGTCAACCCAGCCGACGACCTCTATGCCCTGGGGGTGACGGCGCTGGTTTTACTCACCGGTGAGGAGCCCGCTGCCCTGTACGACAGCCGCCACCAGCGCTGGATTTGGCCTAACTATGCCGAGGTATCGCCTCGTCTGGCCGAGGTCTTAAACCGTCTGGTTGCCCTGGACTCTCCCCAACGCTTTGAGTCTGCTGGGCAGGTAATGGCCGCACTCAACCTGGCGTCACCCTATGCCGATAGCCCTGGCTGGTCTACCCCGATGCCGGTACGCATCCAGCCCGCCACGCCGCCGCCGCCCTTAAGTCCGCCTCCCCCTACCGTTGCCGTTGCCCCAGGGCCGCCGCTGTCTTCCCCTGGCTACTACTACCCGGCCCCGGTTGACCCCACCTACACGGTGCCACCACCACCCCGGCCCACTCGCCCCAAGTCGTCTTCCTCGACGGGGTGCCTGTCAGCCCTGGCTGGTCTGATCGGCATCCTGACGGCGGCTGTGGTGCTGTGGTGGTGGCTCGATCCGCTCGACTGGCGGCTCGGTAGCAGCAATCAAACCATTCCTGAGGAAAACGCTACCGATAATCCTGCCCTGAGTGAGGCTGAGCAAGCCCGCAAACAGGCCCTCAAGGAACGAACCGCTGCTCTGGGGGTGGAGCCAGCCTTTTTAATTAGCCTGACCGATCAGATTTTCTTTGAGCAAAACCCTGACCTACAAGGCACACAGCTCACCGACCGACCAGAGGATGCGGCTCGCCGGGCCGAGTGGGATGCCATTGCCGCCGCCAATCTGGATATGCTGGAAGCCAACCTAAGCACCGAGGCCAGGGGAAAATTGGGGAGCTACACGGTCGCCGATCGCGATCGCTGGCAGAGCCAGGTCAACGAGCGCTACGTCAGCAGCAAAGCGCTTTATGACCTGACCAATGCCCGCTTTAACCAGTTGTTTCCGGGCCGCCCCCAGCAGGGCTTTGTGGAAACTCCCATCGACCAAATCTGGTTTGGGCTGGCTCAGGATCGCGTCAATGCCCTGGTCAAAGGCGACGCCCTGACCGAAATTCGGTTTGAGCCCGGTACCTTTAGCCAGGAGCTTGAGGGCAACCTGGATCCTGGAGGTGGTCATGTTTATATCCTCAACCTCAGCGCTGGCCAGTTGATGCGCCTTAACCTGCAAGCTCCCCCTGGCTCTACCCGGCTGTCTCTCTACGTGCCTGTGCCTAGCCCAGAACTGCCTCACCTGTTAGCCAACGCCGAGCAAAACACCTGGGCGGGTGAATTACCCCAGTCCGGCTACTACGAAATTGTCGTTATTTCCCAAGCCCAGGAGCCTATTCCCTACCGCCTGACGGTGGGGGTGGATAATGTATTTGAGGACATCCTCAACCGCCCAGCACCGCCCGCCAAGACCAATTAGGTTGGCTATTGGTGAGTTAGCTACCATTGACTAACGTGAAAATTAAGGTAAGTAGGCCAGGGGCTATGGTTACCAGTGTTCCTAAGAAGAAAGCGTTTTCAAAATTCACCCTAGCTGAAGCCTATAAGCAGCTAAAGCTAGAGCGAGTAATGGCCTGGACGATTGACTTCACGCCTGTACTCCCGACCGAAGCCTTCCAAATTCACCTCCAGCGTCTGCAAGCCTTTGATATACAGCGCTCTGAGGAGGGCAAAAAGCTATTGATTGACGCGATTTTGCTAGAAGCTGTGCAAGACTTCAAAACCCTCAAATTTTGGAAAGGGGTTTACTTTGAAGGGCTGAATTCCCAGGGGGCTGCGGACTATTTAATGACAGAAAATCGTGACTATTTTGAGGCTCCTTTACTCTGCGTCATTGAAGCCAAAAAAGATGATTTTGAACAAGGACTGGCGCAATGCCTGGTGGAGATGCAAGCCTGCCAGTGGAGCAACGTAGCGCTGGAACGGGGGATCAACATATTTGGCATTGTCACCAATGGCGAAGGTTGGAAATTTTACCAACTCAAGACCACTGGGGAGGTTCTAGAAACCCTATTGTTCTCGGTCAGCGAGTTAGGCAATATTTTGGGTCAGTTGAAGGTTATCTTTCGCCAAGGCGAGGCCAATCTTAACCGCTAGTTCTATCCTCCTATAGCCCCATTAGCCCCATCTTTTCTAGAGATATGCCACCCTCTCTCTTGCTTCAACACCTGCCAGCCCAACCCATTACGGCTGAAACCTTTGCCCCCTTTGGTCAGGTAATTTTTCCCATCGCCGACGACATTCTCTTTGGCCCCCAGGATGCCCAGCTTAAGCTGGACGCTGGTCTGCCTCGCTTTTACATCATGGAATTAGCCCACCAGGGCTTACGATTTCGCACCATTACTCGCCACCGTCGCTGCACTCAATGCCTGGGGGCGCTAGAGGGTAAAGACTGGGTGATCGGCGTAGCCCCTCCTGGAGCCGCTGAGCAACCCGATCCCCAAACGATTCAGGCGTTTCACATTCCTGGTAACTGCTTTATTAAGCTGGAAATGGGCACCTGGCACGCCGGGCCATACTTTACCCATCCCACCGTCAGCTTCTACAACCTGGAACTGAGTGACACAAACATAACCGACCACCAAACCTGCAACCTGGCCGATACCTTTGGGCTAGAGTTTGAAATTACAGCTTTGGGCCGTTCGCTCCCTGAGCCTTAGCTCCTTAGACCGAGAAACCCGGCTTCTGGAGGGCTGATTGCTGTTAAAGAAGCCTTACAGATAGCCTTACAGATAGCCCATCGGATTGACCGGGTTACCGTTTTGACGCACCTCAAAGTGCAGGTGGGGGCCGGTTGAGAGGCCCGTGGAACCGACCGCCGCAATCGGCTGCCCCTGCTGAACCGCCTGCCCCTCCTGCACAAACAAGCGGCTGGCGTGGGCATAGAGGGTGCTCAGGCCACCGCCGTGATCGACAATGACCGCCTGACCGTAGCCGCCGTACCAGCCGGAGAAAATCACTCGGCCTGAGTCAGCGGCGCGAATGGTGGTGCCTTGAGGAGCCGAAAAATCCACCCCGGCATGGAAGCGGCTATAGCCCAAAATGGGGTGAATCCGGTTGCCAAAGCCGCTGGAAAGGTTGCCATTGGCCGGAAAGATGAACCGCCCCGTACCCCGCACAATGCCCGTGGAAGCCGCCACCTTTTGGCGAATCAGGCTGGCAATTTGCTCCGAGTCGCGTACTAGTTGGGCTTCGGCGGCCTCCAGGGCGGCGCGACGATCCTTTAAGCGAGTGATTAGCTGCTTCTCTTCCTTGGCCTTGGCCTCGTACTGCTGCTTTTGGGAGAGCAACTGCTGGCGGATCAGCGCCACCTGATTGCGCTGGTCTTCTACCGCCACCTTTTGCTTTTGAATAGCTTCTGCCTTGACCTTGAGGTCTTGCAAAACCTGCCGATCCGCCGCATAGACTCGCTTGAGCTGATACTGCCGATCCAAAAATTCGTTAAAGTCCTGACTTTGCAGCAGCACAGCCCAACCCTCACTGCCCTGCTGCCGCTGCAAAAACTGAAGCCGGGCTACTGTGCCAGTACGCACGCTTTCATAATCCTGTTCGGCCTTTTGCAGATCGGCTTCGAGGGTTTTCAGGGCTTTCTCAGCCTGAGCCAGGCGGTATTCGGTTTCAGTAATCTGGTTAGCGGTGTAAGTAATGCTATTCTCCAGGCTTTCCAGGTTGGATTCTGAATCTTCCTGGCGGCCTTCTAGCTCATTTTGCTGCTTTTGAAGCTGATTACGCTGCTGGTCGAGGGTTTTCTGCTTGTTTTGCAAGTCCTGGATCGATTGCGCCATTAGAACCGCCTGCCCCGCCGCCGCAACCTGTAGCGACTCAGCACCTGACCCACTCGCCCGACTCAACTGAGCCCCGGCACCGAAACTGAACCATCCCAGCATGACCACCAAACCCGCCAGCACCAGCCACCGTCGCCATGCCCGTAGGCCGACGCCGACCCTGCTAGTTTTGAATACCTGTGGCCTTACCGTCACCATCAGCTTTATACCCAACCAATTACAGAATTTCGACCTCTCTTCCCGCTCACCCGTCACCCTGCCATCAACGCCACTAGGCCAAACCCCAAAATGGCGACCCCGGCCAGTCGATTTAACCAGATCAACCGGGAGGGCGTAAGCCGTCGGCTAAAAAACGTTACGCCCCAGCTTAAACACACCCACCACAGCGCCGACCCTAAAAACACCCCAAGCACCACGGCCAGAGAGGATAACCAATCCTGCCCGGCATCCACCAGGCCCAGCCCAGCAAAAATCACAATGAATGACAGAATAGTCGCAGGGTTAGTTAACGTCAACACAATCGTTGAACCGTAGGCTCCCAGCAGCCCCCGACTGGACAGCGGAGCCGCCTCAGTCGCTGGTTTTGACCGTATCGTGGCAATTCCCAAATAACAGAGAAACAGGCCACCCACCAACCCCAGCCAGTGAGCCTGATCCACCAACAAATCAGACAGCGCCGTTAACCCAAACGCCGCAATGCTGCCATAAATGCCATCAGCCGTGGCGGCCCCCAGGCCCGTCGCCAACCCCATCCACCGACCTTGGGTCAGCGATCGCCGAATACACAGTAGCCCAATCGGGCCAACCGGGGCTGCGATCGCCAACCCTAACCCCATCCCCTTCACCAAATGCCAAACCCACATAGCCCTACCCCTCACTCTTCACCCTTCACCCCACCCCTCGCCCATCACCGCCTGCCTTTCCTTCGCCGTGGATAACACAATCAGCGTGCGCGTCCTGGCGACTCCCTCCAGGGACTTCAGCCGTTGGCTAATCAGCGTTTCCAGGGCCTTAGTATTCCGACAGCGGACTTTGAGCAAATAGTCGTCATCGCCGGTGACGTGGTGGCACTCCAGAATTTCGGCAGATTCCTGCACGGCGGCCAGAAAGCCCTTACGGTGGCGGGGTTGATCCAGCGTTACGGCGATGAAGGCGGTTAAATCTAGCCCTAGAGCCTCGGCGTTGAGCCGAGCACTGTAGCCCTCGATGATGCCACGCTCTTCCAGGCGTTTGACCCGGTCTGCCGTAGCCGGGGCCGACAGCCCTAACTGACTGGCCAACTCAGACCAGGTGATGCGGCCTCGCTGCAACAGGGCAGCAAGAATTTGGATGTCAATGCCATCTAGCT
The DNA here is from genome assembly GCA_964442885.1 of uncultured bacterium. GTDB lineage: Bacteria > Cyanobacteriota > Cyanobacteriia > Phormidesmidales > Phormidesmidaceae > Nodosilinea. The sequence goes on from CAYUBC010000142.1 coordinate 6,986, forward strand.
CCATAGGATTATTTTATAAGGCAAAAATAATTTATCACCTTTTAACTATAGGTAATTCTCCCAATTTACATTTCTTTCTTAAGGAATGCTGACTTTTCCCGTAGTGCCGCAGTGAAGCCTGTCCTGGCTAAATAATCCGCAGAGCAAAGAAAATATGGCACTTTAGGAGTGTTGCTTTAGCGCAGTTTGGGAGTTAGCTATGGTGTCTAATTTGCGGGCTTTCTTGCAGCCCATTGCCGACTGGTTTGCCGGGTTTGGCACCCCAGAACCTATCGTCCACTGGGGCCATCCGTTGATGATGGGGATCGTGATTTTTGTGATGGGCACCTTTACCGCCTGGGCCGGTTGGCAGGGTCGCCTGGGTGAGGATGTCGAGAAAAAGGCCGAGATGCGCACCATGCACAAGCGTCTGGCCCTGTGGATGTTTACGTTCATTACCCTGGGCTACACCGGCGGTCTGCTCTCTCTGGTAATGCAGGGCCAGCCGATTCTAGAAAGCCCCCACTTTTGGACGGGTACCGTGGTAATTGGTCTGCTGGCCACCAACGGTGCCATTTCTGCGACTAAGTTTGGCGGCGGGCAACCGGCTTTACGCACAGCCCATGCCTATTTGGGGACTGTCGCCCTGGCGGTGATGTTTATCCACGCCTTTCTGGGACTGCGACTTGGTTTGGCCATTTAGGTCGGCCCCACTATGGAAACCACCCGTAGCCCAGAGCCATCGACGGTTCACCCAGCCGCGAACTGTCCCTTTTGCGCCATTGTGGCCGGTACTGCGCCAGCCAGCCTGGTACACGAAGACGAGGATGTCCTGGCCTTTGTGCCGCTCCAGCCCATTTATCCAGGGGCTTGCATTGTTATCCCCAAGGTTCATATCGACCACTTTACCGACCTGCCCGATGCCCTGGCGGCTCAGGTAATGGTGGTGGCCCAGCAGATTGGGCGCAGAATTATGGAGGTCTACAAGCCGCTTAAGGTAGGCATGGTGGTACACGGCTTTGGCGTTCGCCACGCCCACCTGAACCTGATTCCCCAGCACGACCCGCTCGACATTACCTACAAACACCTGGCCCACATTGAAGCGGGTCAGGTGAAGTTCAGTGAAAAGCACCTGCCCAAACCCAGCCGGGCCGAACTGGATGCCCTGGCGGCCACGCTGCGGGTGCGATAAGACCCCAGAGGTTTTCAAAACCTCCGGGGTCTGAAGTTCTACGTGTACCGAGACGGGTGGGAAGTTTTTTTAGGAAAAGAAGATAAGGCTCTTCAGGTCTAGCTATGCTGTTTCAAACGGAAATACCCACGGCAACAAACC
>CAYUBC010000143.1:0-8270 GCA_964442885.1 uncultured bacterium
AATCTGGTCGCGACTGTCTCGCATAAAGTAGACCCCCGGCTCCTTGGGGATCTCCTTCAGGCGAGCCTCTAGCCGGTCGGGGTCGTTGACCAGGGTCGTGGGTTGAACCGTAGTACTCACGGCAGACAACGCTTGCTAAACCACTGCACTGATCAGGATAACGGTTAAACCTGCCAGAACGCTGGGTGGTTTGCCCAACTTAAAAGGAGTGATATCGTTGTTTGGGCAATGCCACCGAGGAATCTGCGTAAAACCAGAGCCACCTGAGTATCAAAAAATACTCTATTATTAATGGATTGAGGCCTTAGGATCTTTAATCCACAAGAGTCTCCTGGATTTCGCTTGAAGCCCCCGTAGCATAAATCACATTCACCTCCGAGTCGTCACTTATTCAGGGTCTGAGTTTATGAACGCAAAAGAGTTTGAAGCCCGTTACAAAGAGCAGGTACGCGAAATCCTAGACCGCTTGCAGTCAGCGGTGCTGGTGTCGTCCCAACTCGAACTGGCGATTACCGAAATTGGTGAGGCCGTGCAAGGGCTGAGCCAGGATGTCGAAGAGTTTTTAGCCGAACAACAGGCTGACCCAGGTTTGGGAGGGCCATCTAATGGTTCAGCCTAGCCTTATCCAGGGCAGATTGAACCGTGCGAATTAGATCCTCTGGTCGCACCGGTTTAACTAAATACTTGTAGGCACCCAGCGCCAACGCCCGACGCTGACTGGCCATAAAGGCATACCCAGAGATGACCACCACCGGCAGAGATTGCCACTGCGCATAGGAGTTAAGAGCTTCTAGCAGGGTAAACCCGTCAACTCTGGGTAAGCCCAAGTCCAGCAACAGCAGGTCGGGCTGAAAGGACTGCAGGTGGTTCATCAAGCTGAGGGAATCGGCCAGAGCTAGCACGCCAAACCCGGCACAGGTTAAGTATTCTGCGAATAACAGCCGATTTTCCTCGTCATCTTCTATAACCAGAATACGAGGAGCGCGAATTGGAACTGGGGGAAAAAGCATCGTTTGATCACATTGTTATGTATCACTGGAGTCTGGTTCTCAAACCCTATTGGGTTTTTTCACTCTAAATCATAAAAACAATAGATTTTTATGTAACTTTTACACAATCTCAACGCCCTTATTTTGAACCTTACGGCAAAAATAATTCCTTTTCCGGATAATTGACGAGTTTAGTCCCCAAATCTTTCCCTAACCTATGTCATCTGCCCCTCTCGATGCTGAGCTACTGTCTGCCCTGCAAGCCTACCAGCGCACCTACGGCTGGCCCACATCGGAAGAGCAGCAACGGGGGCTGCTACAGACCCTACTGCGATTAACATTACAGGCCAACGCCATAAGCCTTGAGCAAACTCAGGCCACCGAGCTAGTTGAACGGCTGCTAGCGGCAGGGCAAAACCCGGCAACCCTGGCTGAGGCGGTGGTTAGCGAGGCTCAGCAGGTGGTTATTGAGCAGGCCCATGCCTGGCAGGTGGCCCTCAAAACCCAGGTCAAGGGGGTTTTGGCCGCTTACCTGCAACGCTACGCGCCAGATTTAGACCAAACTGCTCTACAAGACATAGCCCTAAGCGTCATTCCCCTGGTGGCCGACAAAGCCATTACCAAAGACGAGGTGACTGGCATCCTTGGCCAGGTAGTTGATTCCTTAGATGTGAAGACGATGCTGGGCATTGAGGTCAACCCAGCCCTAGAAGGCGTGGTGAAATCTCTGGTTAAGGTGCTTAGCCAGAAATCCCTAGAACAGGCGGTGAGTGAGACGGTGACGGCCTATGTGAAGCAGGCCGCCCCTAACCTGGAAGCCGTGGGCGAAAACCTGATTGAGCAAGCCCTACGCGCCGTGCTGAATAATTCCGTCGAGTTTGACCTGGATACAGACCTGCGCCTGGTAGACCGGCAGTTGTTGATTGACCAGATCAGCTTTAAGCTCAACCTGATGAAACAGTCGCCGCTGCCTTCAAAATCGGCCCAGCGCATGGCAGCGGAACTCAGCAAGGAAATTCAGCGACTCAAGCAGCAGCGTGAGGCCGGTTTGGGTACGGGCGATAGCACCCAGGGGCGGCTGAGTGAGGATGGGCTGTCGATCTCTGGGTGGACTTCCACCCGCCCACCCGGGGAGGCTAAGCCTCGTAAGCCGTCATCTCTGGATCCGTAGCTGCCGGGTTGGTCGAAGGATTTGGTCGAGATGGATCAGGGATTGGGGGGAAGGGGAGGGGCGATCGCCGCCTTAGCCTGGTCTACCTCCGCCTTGAGGGTATGGAGTGCTCTCCAGAAATCTTCCCGGTGCAACCAGCCCACAAACCCAGAATAGAGACAGTCGCCATGCTCTGACACCACAAACACATGGTCAATACCCAGAGGATGTTGCCAAACCCGCACCGCAGCACCATCCGGTAGGGTAACAAAGGGAACCGACCACTTGATATCGCGGGGATGGGCATCGGTCATGCCGGGTACATCACGCAATTGTTCAATGACAGGATGGAGCGTCAGGGGATCGCTGAGGTTTTCCCCGGCCCAAAACTGGCGAATGGTTTCCGTCACCCAGGGGTGATGGCGCATGGCGGCATGGTCAAGCCCTTCCATCGTCAAAAACTGGGCGTTGGGCACCTTCGCGCTTTCGATGGTGATGGTGCCGTCACTGCCGCCGTCGATATCCCCTGCCAGGGATAGGGTGGTAATGCTTTGGGCAATGCGACTGGCCAGCGGTCGCCGGTCTAGCCCCAAATCCGCCGCAATTCCCAGCCCTACTTTTAGCGGATCAATAATTCGCCCCAGGTCGGCCCCGCCTACCGGGGAGGCCACCAGGGTCAGCGAATGTACCCTGGGCCACCAGTCAGGCTGACGGTCGAGTACTTCCAGCCAAATCAGCCCCCCCATCGAGTGGCCGATAATCCGCAGGGGCGTGTCGGGGGAGCGCTCCAGAGCAGCGGCAGCCTGTTGCTCTACATCATCAATCAGCGGTGCCATGCGTAGCCAGGTCATGGCGTAGTTAAGGCAGGGCGTCACAATTTGGGTTGCCTCGGTGCCCAAATCCTGAGCCAGGGCGGCCATATACTGATTCGTGTCGGCCCAGCCATGCTGAGCAAAAAGAATAAAATCGGGCTGCATGGCTTACCTGCTGAACTGCTTGAGAGGATCGCGAGTAGGCGTTAAGGCGGAGAAACGATATGCTTCCTAGCATCGCCTAAAAAAGTGGTCATCTTCTATGAGCGACCTATCGGCTATCTACAACTTCCTACCGCTCTCCGAGATGGTGGCTACTGCGGGGCAGCCCACCGCAGCACAATTGGCGGCGGTGGCCCGTGAAGGTTACGAGGTCGTGGTCAACCTGGCCCTACCCACCTCCGACAACGCCCTGCCTGATGAAAAATCCACAGTCGAGGCCCTGGGCATGGATTACGTAGCCATCCCCGTGCAGTGGGAGAGCCCAACCCAGCAAGACTTGGAGCAGTTTTTCCAGGTGATGGAGGCCAATGAAGGGCGTAAGGTTTTTGTACATTGCGCCGCCAACATGAGGGTGTCGGCCTTTATGTATCTCTATCGGCGGCTGAAGGTGGGCATAGATGAAGCCACCGCCCAGGCAGACCTGAGCAAAATCTGGCAACCTAACGACCAGTGGCAGGGGTTCATAGCGCGATCGCTCACCCACTATGGCCTTTGAACTCGATCACCTCTTCATTTACACGACGGTTGGCGCTCCCGCCGCCGAACAGTTGATTCAGTTTGGGCTGACGGAAGGTAGCGCCAACTCGCATCCTGGACAGGGCACTGCAAACCGCCGCTTTTTCTTCCACAACCTGATGCTAGAACTGCTGTGGGTACATGATGCTGGTGAGGCCCAGTCAGAACTCACTCGCCCCACCTATCTCTGGGATCGCTGGGATAGCCTGGCGACAAACGCCTGTCCTTTCGGCATTTGTCTGCGTCCTTCGGGCTTAGATTCTGGCCAGCGCCCCTTCCCCAGTTGGGACTATCATCCGCTTTATTTGCCTCCCCCCCTCTCGATTGCGGTAGCTACCAATGCGTCGGTCTTGACTGAGCCTATGCTGTTTTACCTAGCCTTTGCTCAACGCCCGGATCGCTATCCAGCCGACAAAGCGCAACCTTTGATCCATCGGGCTGGTTTCCGAGAAGTTACCCGCGTTACCCTGACGCTGCCCGGCCAACTGCCCCTCTCTGAAGCACTGCAAGGGGTAGTAGATGCTGGTTTGATCAGTATTCAATCGGGTCAGGAGTATTGGCTGGAAATAGGGTTTGATCATCAATTGCAGGGGCAACATCGAGATTTTCGACCCGCCCTGCCGCTGACTTTGAGCTGGTAACTGTGTAGCTAGTGATTTTGTATCAGCGAGACCTATGTATCACCAAGATTTAGCTTACATCCACGACACCGGGCATGCTGACTACGCCATTAAATCAGCCCCTGGCATTCTTGAGCTGCTAGCCCAGCATTCTTTGCACGAGGGGTTGATCGTAGATTTGGGCTGTGGCAGCGGTTGGTCGGCTCAAGCCTTTACCTAGGCAGGCTATCAAGTTTTGGGTGTCGATCAGTCTGAGGAGTTGATTGCGATCGCCCGCCGCCGCGTACCTGAAGCTACCTTTCAAATAGCTTCGCTGTACCAGTACCCAATCCCGACCTGTCAGGCGGTAACCAGTGTTGGTGAGTGCCTCAATTATTTACCTGACTCGGCACGAACTGACGCGACAGGGCCGCTGTCATCGTTAATTGACCTGTTTCAGCGAGTCTTTCAGGCCCTTGTCCCAGGGGGCATGCTTATCTTCGACATAGCGGAACCGGGCCAGTTGTCTACGGCAAGCCCGGTTAAAACCTTCACTGAAGGGGAAGATTGGCTGGTGCTGGTAGAAAAGTCTGAAGATACCACTCAGGCCATTCTTACCCGGCGGATTATCACCTTGCGGCGCGTAGGCGAAATGTACCGTCGAGATGACGAAATCCACAGGCTCCAGCTTTACCTCTCCCAAACTCTGGCCCAACAGCTAATGCAACTGGGGTTTGAAACCCACTGCCAGACTCACTATGGCGATTTTTTGCTGCCTTCAGCCCATACCGTTTTAGTGGCCCGCAAGCCCCTCTAAGGCCGGGATAGGACTATGATTATTCGCATCGCCACCGTAACTGACTTGCCTGAACTGGCAACCCTCTTCCGAGAGACGGTGCTCACCCATGCGCCTCAACACTACAGCGCCGAACAAACCCAAGCCTGGGCGGCGGCGGCAGATGCTCCCCAGCGGTTTCAACGGCTGATTTTAGAGGTGACCACCTACGTGGCTGAGGATGACACCGGCATCCTCGGCTTTGCGGGACTGGGAGACGACGGCTACATTGCCGCCGTCTACGTGCGCCACGACGGCCTGCGCCAGGGCATCGGGTCGAGCTTGATGGCAACCGTGTTAGCCGCCGCTAAAGATCAGGGCATGACGCGGCTCTACAGTGAGGCCAGCGAGTTTAGCCTGGGTCTGTTTCAGAAATTTGGGTTTCGCCAGTACGACACAGAAATCGTTGAGCGGTCTGGCGTTCAGTTTAAGCGCTATTTGGTGGAGAAAACCGATCTAGACTGAGGGGCTGTATGAACGGTGCGGCGGCTCAAGCTCATCTCCCAATACGAGGTCTCGCCCTGGACAGCACGCTAGGATGAGAGTAATGGCTGCGGGGTAAAGCGGATGACCCAGGCAAAGGTGAAGCTGGCTTCTTTTGAAGAGTATCTGGCCTACAGTGATGAGACGCCACTGGAAGGGCGTTATGAATTGATTGATGGAGAGTTAGTTGAGTTGCCGCCAGAGTCAGAACCGAATAACTGGATTGCCAACTACCTGCAATTCCTGCTGGTACAAGCGAACGTTGCGCCGCTTCGCCTGATCCGAATTCATGTCCTGGAACTGCAAGTTCCTGTCCTACACCCCAAAGATGCAGCTAACCGCTATCCAGATCTGGCTGTCTTGCGACCCGAACACCTGGAACTCACCCAACGACGACTCACCATCACTCTGGATATGCCTCCCCCCCGCCTGATTGCAGAAGTGGTTAGCCCTGGCAAAACAAACCGCGATCGCGACTATATCCACAAACGGGCACAATATGCGGCCATTGGTGTGCCTGAATATTGGCTGGTTGATCCCGTGGCTCAAACCGTAATGGTGTTGACCCTGGCAGGTTCGGCTTACCAGGAGGTGGGGGTGTTTGGTACCCAGGCGGCCATCGCCTCGGTGGAGTTTCCAGACCTGACCCTAACGGTTGAGCAGATTTTTGGCGCTGATGGCTAAGTTTGGCCTGGCTGATTACACGCCGGTACAACAAAATGCGGCCCAGTGGTAGGGGTGAGCAAAGTCGCGCTGGTCGCAAGAGGATAGGAGCATTCAAAGCATTAGCAGGATGAGCAGAGAGCCGCATCCTGCCCTGTGAATGTCAGGGATTCCTGTTAATGTCAAGACAATTCCCGTTTTGGTATACCACTTTTCAAAAAAACTGTTTATTCTGACTTAGGAAAGATTACTCAATCCGGTGTTCAGTTTAGCCTTAGCTTACGTCATGCTTCAGGTGTCAATGGTTCTGGCCTCAGGCAAGGGCTCCAGGCTATCTGCATCTTAGCTTTTTAACTATTCACCCATAGCTCTTGAAAGAAAAGGTCTCTGATGGATTGCAGCGCCATTCAGTTCAAATATGCCGATCAGTTTTCTGCGCAGGATGTAGCCCAGGTGATTCGCCTGTTTCGGGCGGCAGCGTTTTGGGCCCAAGACCGCTCAGCCGAGGACATGGCCACAGCCATTGCCCACAGTTACCCTGTCGTCACCGCCTGGGATGGCGATGGGATGATTGGCTTTGCCAGGGCCACCTCGGACGGCGTGTTTCGAGCCACCATTTGGGATGTGGTCATTGACCCCAGCTACCAGGGCAGCGGCCTGGGTCGTAAGATGGTGGAAACCCTGGTCAGCCATCCCCACATGAGCCGGGTAGAGCGAATTTACCTGATGACCACCTACCAGCAGGGCTTCTACCAGCGCATCGGCTTTGAGGAGAACCCATCCACCACTATGGTGCTTTACAACACCAGCTCGGTGGAAATGCTGCCAGCCCTGGGCCAACCAGAGCAGGCCGCTGTTAGGTAAGGGAGTTCGAGGTGATGGTCACTGCTCCAAGACAGTGATGGTGGCTGCCCCAAGACAATAGAGTGACTGGGATCCCCTGGGCTCGACAGTTTGGCCAGCGTTGAGGTTTTAATTTGGGGGCAGCAAATTGGGCGCTTAACCGTCACAATGAGTTAATAGGCTACTATTTCACCGGCAGGGTTATTCTGCTTTACTACATTTTCATAGGCTAGTTCCATGCAGCAAACTCAGGATCTTCATGTGGTTGAGACCCGCCCTCTGGTCAGCCCGGCGCTGTTGCACCACGAGCTGCCAATGACGACTGAGGCCGCTACGCTTGTGGCAGAGGCTCGCGATCGCATCCGCCACATTCTCTACAACGAAGACCGCCGCCTGCTGGTGATTGTCGGCCCCTGCTCGGTTCACGATATTGACGCCGCCTACGAATATGGCCAGAAGCTAGTGAATCTGCGCCACGAGCTCTCTGGCCAGCTTGAAATTTTGATGCGGGTGTACTTTGAGAAACCCCGCACCAACATCGGTTGGAAGGGCTTAATCAACGATCCTCACCTGGATGGCAGTTACGACATCAACACGGGTCTGCGCCTGGCCCGCAAACTGCTGCTGGATCTGGCTCATCTGGGACTGCCAGCGGCTACGGAGCTGCTGGATCCAGTTACTCCCCAGTACATTGCCGATGTCATCGCCTGGACAGCTATTGGTGCCCGCACCACCGAAAGCCAAACTCACCGGGAAATGGCCTCTGGGCTCTCGATGCCGATTGGCTTTAAGAATAGCACCGACGGCAGCCTGCAAGCGGCCATGAACGCCATGCTGGCCGCCAGCCAGCCCCACCATTTTTTGGGCATCAATCATCACGGGTTAGCCAGCATTGTCACCACGACTGGCAATCCCGATGGCCACCTGGTATTGCGCGGCGGCAAAGGTGGCCCTAACTTTAGCCAGGAGCACGTCACCAAAGCCGCCGAAGAAATGACGAAGCTCAAACTCAACCCCCGCATGATGGTAGATTGCAGCCACGCCAACGCCAATAAAGACCACACCCGCCAGATGACCGTGTTGGACGATGTAGCCGCTCAGATGCAGGGGGGCTCACGCCATATCCTCGGTGTGATGATAGAAAGCCACCTCAAAGCC
>CAYUBC010000144.1:0-8269 GCA_964442885.1 uncultured bacterium
GGTTGGCCAAGTACAACCAGCTGCTGCGCATTGAGGAAGCCTTGGGCAGCAACGCTAAGTACGCTGGGGCTGACACCTTTAAGCGCCAGGCGCTAGTGGCTTAAGCCCAGCTATTGCCCGAACTATAGCGGTTCCTGATCGGACAAGGTACAACAGAAGCCTTGCCAGGCAAGCATTACAGGCATCGACACGTACCTCACACCAGCGAAAACCGCTATAGGTTTGCTCCTCAAAGGCCAAGCCTAAGGGAAAACACCGTCCTACCAGGGGCGGTGTTTTTTAGTTAAGCCCGATACACCGGCAGGGTAAAGTAAAAGGCGCTGCCCTCACCGGGGACAGAATCTACCCAAATCTGGCCGTAATGGGCGCGAATAATACGCTGGCAGAGGGCGAGGCCCAGACCATAGCCTTCCTGGGTTGTATCGCGCTGGAGGCGAAAGCTTTCTTCAAAAATTTTGTCGCGGTTTTCGGTGGGAATGCCGGGGCCGGTGTCTACCACGCCGACCTGCACCTTTTGGGTGGTGCGGTGCAGCGCCGTGAGAGCAACCTGACCGCCCTGGGGCGTGTACTTGATGGCATTATCCAGCAGGTTAGTCACGACTCGCTTCACCTGGCTACCATCGGCGTAAACCGTAGGCAAATCCTTGGGGATTTCTGTCGTGAGTTGCTGCTGCTTGGCTTGCAGGCGATCGCTAAAGCCGCCCACTACGTCCAGGCACAGAGCTGGTAAATCTAGCTCCTGGGGATGGAGCTGAAGCTCTACCGAGGCCCCCCGGGCGGTCTTAAGAATATCCGTAATCATGCGGTTAATGGCCCGCACCTGTGTTTTGGCGTGCGTGAGCAACTGCCCGGTAAGTTCAGGGCTGAGGTTGAGGTTGCGTTTTTGGTTAGGGGCGTAGCCGAGTTCCAGGGTTTCAATCGCGATGGAAGCCGCCGTTAGAGGGTTGCGGAGATCGTGGGCCATCATGGCAATGATCCGGTCTTTAAAGCGCAACTGGGCTTCTAGCTCATCCTTAAATTGGTTCAGGCGAAAGATCTCATCGGATAGCTTCATCAGCTCCGCCGAATGGGAGAGCTGCTCGTCAATATCAAAGGTGTCATGATCTAAGTCGTTCTCTTCAGCCAAGGCCGGGTAGCGACTGACCCGCTCCATATGCTCTTGCTGCCACTTGGGCCACCAATGCTCTAATTGGCTGACAATGTCACTACCGGCCAGGGTTTGCTGGGGTGCTGGCGCTACTTTAATCAGGGCTGGGCTGGCTACCAGCTTGTAGTGTTCCGCCAGGTAGGGCTGTTCGCCAATATCCACCACATCCAGGTGGAATTGAAAGTGATCTTCTAAGGTTTTTAAATACTGCCGAATCTGCCGCACTTGTTTAGCCAGGCTCGGACGCTTATCGATAAACAGCATTAGCTTAAGCGGTACCCGACCACCCTCTAAAGTATCGGTGGAACCTCCCATATCCTCTCCCCGGCATCAGCACTATCCCTTAGCCAGCCTGCGGCTTCACTAGGCTCACAGACTTATACATAGCCTAGCCTGATCCGCCCTGAGCGGCGTGCCCGATTCGGGAGAATCCACAGTACAGAGGAGGTGCTCAGGCTGGGTTACGCCGCCATCCTTCAGACAATTGCCAAGCTGGCACTGTTAGCAGTCCCTTCAAATTTAAATCTCGTACAACAGAGATATACCCCCAAGCGGCGCTAATTCAATGCTGCAGAGCCTAGCGGTTTAGGTTGCCCACCCCGGAAATTATCTCTTTGGGAAGGGGAAATAAACGGCCTAGGCCCTTAACCTAACACTAAGTAAAAGGCTTGATCGAGGCTGTCCAAAGAGTTGTTACGGTGGGCCCCGGTCGCCCCAATTGGGCTGAGCGATTCAACTACAGTAAGGTTAAGCCAGCACACCGTCGAAAGGGGTCTTGTTAAGGCATCGTTCAGGGTTACTAAAAGGAGAGACATGATGATGATTGCACCTGTTCCTCAATCTCGGTCATTGACCTCTCTACTGAAGCGATTGTCCAGCCTAACGTATCGCGCAGCGGCTTTTAGCCTGTTAATGACTGGCTTAGGCGGGGTGGGGCTTAGCCCGGTGGCACCGGCTCAAGCGGAGCCTGCTTCGCCAGTATCCAGCGTTAATTTGGCCCAACGTTCCACCACTACCCAACGTTCCACCACTACGACTACGGCCTTTCCTGCACCTGGGCAATACTTGTTTGGCCAGGTGCCTGAGCCCAACCAAATTGGGCGGGGCTACATTGTCATGGAGAACACCGGCGATCGCGTTTACGGCGCGCTGTACTATCCCAGTTCTTCCTTTGACTGTTTTCATGGCCAGGTGGAGGGCAACGAGTTGGCCATGACCATCATCAACAGCTACAGCCAGGAAACCTATCCTTACAGCATTGCCCTGGTAGCTGACAGCACCGTGGCCACGCAACAACTGCCTGGTGGGCTCACCCCCCTGAGTCTCAGCGGCTTTCACGCCATCGACACGCTGACCGACAACGACTTGAGAATGCTCTCCCTGTGCAAGGCAGCCGTCGAGTAGTCAGCGGTTTAGGACATCTCTGGCCGCGCATCAGCACCATGCCCAGGCCCTGGAGCAGACGATGCCTAGGCGCTGGTTAATTCTGTCCAGTAGCGGTCAAACAGCTCAGCGGTGGCGGCATCCAACGGGGCAATGCCCTCGCATTTGGCCAGAATTGCCTCTGGGGGGAAGAGGGTTGCGTTTTCCTTTAGCGCCGTTGGCAGTAGCGCCAAGGCCGATTGGCTGGGGGTCGCAAAGCCCAGCTTACCCACGGCAAAGGCGGCATTTTCCGGCTCCATCATGAAATTCAGCCAGGCGTAGGCGGCCTCTGGGAGGACATTCAACACCAGCGGACTACGAGACATCGGCTATAGTTTAAGGCTAGTTCTAGCTAACGGCGTAGTCCTGCGCCGACTGTCTGAGGTTTAGTGCTGTGCCCTATACCCTGCCGCCCCCGGCATTAAGCGATGCCACTTATCTGCGCCACCGCCGCTGGATGATGCGCGCCCTGGAATTGGCCGAGGCGGCTGGGGCAGCTGGCGATGTGCCGGTTGGGGCGGTGGTGGTGGGGCCGGGCAATCGCCTGCTGGCCGAAACCGCCAATCGCCGCGAGCAAGATCAAGACCCCACGGCCCATGCAGAGATCCTGGCCCTGCGTCAGGCCAGCCGCCAGTTGGGCAACTGGCATCTCAACGACTGCACCCTCTACGTCACCCTCGAACCCTGTCCCATGTGTGCTGGTGCCATTGTGTTGAGTCGGCTGGGGCTACTGGTTTACGGGGCAGATGACCCTAAGTCTGGTGCCATTCGGTCATGCCTGAATTTACCTGATAGTGCCTGTTCTAATCATCCTCTGCCGGTGCTGGCGGGCCTTCTGGCTGAGCCCTGCCAGCACCAGTTACAGCACTGGTTTAAGCTACGTCGGCAAATTGGGCATGCTCAAGGCTAAACCCCAGACCACCCCCTAAACTGTCATCCCAGGGCTTTTGTTCCCAAGCCTGCGAGGGTAGGTTTAATTTATCTCATCAATCCGGTGGATATTGTTGTGCTCCCTATGGCTACTCCGCTCACCTTTCCTATGCCGTCCTCCGAGCCTCCTGAAGCTGTCGCGGGGCCAGCGATTGCTGCGCCTCAATCCCGCTGTTCTGCGGTGCTCACCCCGCTAGCCTACTGCCTGGGCCGCCGCCTGGTTATACCCGTTTACTTTGGCCCAGTGACCATCACTGGCCAGCATCACCTCCCCCAGGCTGGGCCGGTCATCCTGGCTCCCACCCACCGCGCCCGGTGGGATTCTATCGTTCTACCCCTGGCGGCGGGGCGACCGGCCACTGGGCGCGACCTACGCTTCATGGTCACCGCTGACGAGGTGAGAGGTGCCCAGGGCTGGCTGATTCGTCACCTAGGTGGATTTCCCGTGAATGTGCGGCGGCCTACCATTGCCAGCCTGCGCTACGGCATTGACCTGCTGCTGGATGGGGAGATGCTGGTTATCTATCCCGAAGGGGGGATTCGGCGGGAGGATAAGATTCATAACCTCAAGCCGGGTCTGGCTCGCCTGGCCATGCAGGCTGAAGCGGCTAAGCCAGGGCTGAACGTGCAGATCGTACCTGTGGATATCTACTACGGCGCAGCCTATCCAGGCTGGCGCTGCCCGGTGCAGATTGCCGTAGGCGAGGCGATCTCAGTGTCTCACTACCTGAACGGTCAGGAGTCTCCAGAGGCGCTTAAGGCCAGGGCTAAGGCCTTGACTGCCGCCCTCCGGGCTCGTCTGGAAGCCCTGGTAGAACTCCGCCAAACCCAAGTCTGGTAATCCCTGGCGTAGGCTTACCAGTTCTGTGGCCCAATTTTCCATCTGACCTGCGGCTGCCATCGTTATGGCCTGAGATTATTTGTTGCAAAACTTAAAGTGCGGCCAGAAGTCCTAAAAGCACTGATACACTAGCCTTCAGCGATTCAATCCAAGACCTGAGTAATGTTGGCCTCGCCATCGTGCGAGTAGATATCCTCAGGTTGGCCAGTGAGGCAACTTGCTGGGATGGTCATCTTACATCAACCGCACACCCACGGACCCATGGTAGATTCCCTTAAAAAGCCAGAATTTCAAGAAATCCGACCGGGGGTCAAGGCTCCGGCCCAAGACACCATTCTTACCCCTCGGTTTTATACCACCGACTTCGACGAGATGGCCACGATGGACATCTCTGTAAACGAAGATGAACTACAGGCCATTTTGGAGGAATTCCGGGCTGACTACAACCGTCATCACTTTGTGCGGGATGAGTCCTTTGAGCGCTCTTGGGAGCACATTGATGGTGAAACCCGTCGCCTGTTTGTGGAATTCCTGGAGCGCTCCTGCACCGCTGAATTTTCCGGTTTTCTCCTTTACAAAGAGCTAGGACGGCGGCTAAAAGGCAAAAGCCCGGTGCTGGCCGAGTGCTTTACTCTGATGTCGCGGGATGAGGCTCGCCATGCCGGTTTCCTCAATAAGGCGATGGCTGACTTTAATCTCCAGCTTGACCTGGGCTTTTTAACCAAAAGTAAGAAGTACACCTTCTTTAAGCCCAAGTTCATCTTTTATGCCACCTACCTGTCCGAGAAAATTGGCTACTGGCGCTACATCACCATTTACCGCCATCTAGAATCTCACCCTGAGAACGAGGTTTATCCTATCTTCCGGTTCTTTGAGAACTGGTGCCAGGATGAGAACCGCCACGGCGATTTCTTCTCTGCCCTGATGAAGGCGCAGCCAGAAATTATTAATGACTGGAAAGCCAAACTCTGGTGCCGGTTCTTCTTGCTGTCGGTATTTGCCACCATGTACCTGAACGACCTCCAGCGCAGCGGCTTTTACGCCGCTCTGGGCCTGGATGCGCGGCAATACGATATCGAAGTCATTGAGAAAACCAATGAAACCGCTGGGCGAGTTTTCCCGGTGATTCTCAATGTAGACCATCCCGCTTTCTTTGAGCGGTTGGATACGGCGGCGGCGGCCAACGCCAAACTGGCGGCGGTTGCTGGGTCAAACCAGCCCAAGCCCCTTCAGCTTTTGCGCAAGCTTCCCCATGTGGCTACGATTGGCTGGCAACTGGTGCAGCTCTACTTCATGAAACCCATCGATGTAACCTCTAGCCGCGGCCAAGTTCGTTAGGCTCACCGCTTGAGCCGATGAGGCTAAGGGTTGGTAATACGTTTAGTATCCGCCTGGGTTAAGTTACAGCGTTGTTTTCCCCCAACGGCTTTGCATTTGCAAAGCCGTTTTTCTGTTGGTAGAAGGAGATTTAAACTACTGGCGCAACAGTAGTGGTCAGCCCTTACACTAGGGTCAGCTTTTTGGAGCCTCGCCTGTCTTTTACAGTCCTTGCCCTATGGTTTTTGGTTGGTGGAATTGGTCTTGCAGGCCCGTTTTGGCCTGTGGTTTAAAGTATTGTATTGTTCGACCAAGTCGGGATGCCTGGAGACCGGAGCAAGGGCAAACCCAATGGCGATTGCCCCCCTTAGCCGCAGTGGGTGGCGTGCTAGTAGGCAGCCTGCTAGGCCCGACTCAGAGCGGGCTGGCCACCTCAACCCCAACCGCACCCTGCCCTACCCTGGCCGCCCCTGCTGCCCAGGAGCTGGCCTGTAGCCTGACGATTCATCCCCAACCCTGGTTAGGGCCAGTCTACGCAGACAACCCGCCTGCCCTGGAGGCACTACCCAACCTTGCCCCGGTTACATCTGAGCCACCCCCCCTGGAGCTACACCCGTCGGTCATTGAGCAGAGCCCAGTGCTGCAACGATGGCTAGAGCAAACCCCAGACATTGCCAGTGAAATTCGCAACCAGCCCAGCTTTCGCACTCGCCTGAGGGTCGGCTATGCCAACTTTCCCTCAGCAGGAGAGGTTAGCGGGGTCCAGGTTGGCGTAGAAGACGTGTTTTTAATTCCCGGTACCGGACTTACCGCCAGCGGCGACTATAGCCGCAGTGGAAATGGCCAGCACCAGTCCTACGGTGGCGAAGCCCGCTACTACCTGTTGCCGCTGGGGGGATATGTCAATCTGGCGCCTACGATTGGCTATCGCGCTCTATCAACGCCGGAGTACAGCACCGATGGCCTCAACCTGGGCCTGCGGCTAATGGTGATTCCCTCGCGGGGGGGTGGGGCAGATTTGGCCATTAGCCAGCAGTGGGTAGCTCCCGGCAGCGAGAATGAGGTTGGCCTCACCAGCCTTACCCTTGGCTACGCTATTAGCCGTCAGTTGCGATTAGGCACTGACCTACAATTTCAAAACTCCCGCTTTGGGCAAGAAAGCCGCTGGGGTCTGTCGCTAGAGTGGTTGCTATAAGCGTCATTCGCACCAGCCAGCCATGTTCCGGTTTAGTTGGTTACCCCTGGAACACCTACAGCAGCGCCGCCGACTCGTATAGCCGCCGCATAAAGGCCAGAATTTTGCGCCCATATTCAGGGTCGGCATTCCAGCGGCCGGTTAGCTGCTGTACCAGGGGAGCAACGCCGCGTTTCACAAACTGAAAGCGCGGGTCTACCTGGTTTTGGATGAGTGGCTCCAGGCTGCCGTAGGCTTTGAGGTGCTGAATTTGTGCCCGCACCCCCACCCGTGCCGTAGGAAACGACGACCCCTCTGGCCCGCCCGTCGGGGAGCCAACGCCGCCAAAGTTGTTCTGGCCTGGGTTGAGGCTACCGCCAAAAAACAGCGAGTTAGTTTCTACCAACATCTGGCAGAAGGCCACATCGTGATTGACTCCTTCAATGGCGGCTTCTTCGCGGTAAAGCTTGGGCAAGTCTCGATACTGATTCAGCGCCGCTTCGTTAACACTCTTGAGGAACATGAGGAGCTGCATTTCTGACGTGCTGCCAAACCCCATCAGCCGATCCATAGAGCCAGGGCAAAACTGCATGCCCGACGGCGATCGCAGCAGAATTGTGCGCGTGTCGGCATTCCAGTTCACTGACACGTTGTAGTTGCGCAGGTCAACCGCCTTAACGTAGACCACGTTGGCATAGCGAATGCGGGTTACATCGGTGGCGGTGCTTAAATCCACCCCCAGCAGGTCAGCAACATCAATGGGAACAAAGGAATTGTCGTTGACAATAATGCCGGTTTCGGGATACACACCGCCGTTGATGCTGATCCGAATTTCGGGGAAGGTACTGCTTCTAGCGGTGGTGCTGGCCGTAGCGGTGGTGCTAGCCATAGCGGTGGGCGCTGTGGCCGCCGTGACAGAGCGGCTCCAGGAGGCCAGCCCATCAGCAATGCCCAGGGCCACATCGCGCCGCTGATTTTGCAGGATAGCCAAGTCTTGAGAGTTGCTGAGGCTGCCAATTTCCATGAGCAGCGAGGGGCAGTTTAGGGAGCGGGTAAACAACAGCCGACCAGTGGGCGATTCGGTATCGGGCTTGACGCCGCGACTGGGTAACTGAGGCACCCGCCGCCGCAGGGCCAGCAGCACAATTTCCGCATGGGAGCGGCGCACCTCGTTTTGAGCAATATGAAACACCGTTGAGCCGCGCATCCCTGGGTCGCTAAAGGCACTGGCATGAATTTCCAGGGCCACGTCCTGGGGGCGACAGCGGGCGTTTATCCAGGCCAGAGTTTGGGCGGCACTGAGGTCATCCGGCACAGACAGTACCGCAAAGTTGCGGGAGCGCAGCTCGGCCACCACCAGGTCACGCACTCGAATCATTTCTGCCGCCTCGGTGGTGGTGGCCGACATCGTGACGGCCGGGGGGAAGGACACCGTCGA
>CAYUBC010000145.1:0-7721 GCA_964442885.1 uncultured bacterium
CGACCACAATTTCCGCCCCAACCCAGGCCGCATCAACGGCTACCTGGCCCCTGGCGGCATGGGTGTGCGGATGGATTCCCACGTCTACACCGACTACGAAATCCCTCCCTATTACGACTCCCTGATTGGCAAGCTCATTGTCTGGGGGCCGGATCGCCCTACCGCTATCCGGCGAATGAAACGGGCTCTGCGGGAATGCGCCATTACCGGATTGCCGACCACCATCCCCTTTCATCAAAAAGTGCTGGAGAACGCCAACTTTCTCAGCGGCGATGTTTACACCAATTTCGTTGCCCAGATGATGTCCACCTAGTCGGGTCTATCATCCCAACATTCTGAGCAAGCCCTGCTGCCCGACCAAAAGCTCCCTCAGCAGGGTGATGATGCCCACCCAAATAATCGGGGCAATATCTACCCCGCCAATGGGCGGAACCAGGCTGCGAACCGGAATTAAAAAGGGTTCCGTTGGCCAGGCAATTAACGACCAGGGCAGTTTGGTCAGGTCTACCTGGGGATACCAGGTCAGCACGATGCGGAAGATGAAGAGCAGCGTCATCAACGCCAGACCCAACCCTACGCCCCAATTTAGAATCTCAGTGGCAGCCATAGTCAATCCTTGAATGTCTTAACTATTCTAAAGCTTTGTAAAGTGGCGATCGCCCCGGCCTAACCCCACAACCGTCCACTTTTTGCCTGTCCAGAGCTGAATCCTAATCAGGCCCCTATGTTGGGGAGGTGAACTTGATCAATAATATTGAGTAACGATTTGTCTAATCCGTAATCAGGACAAAGAACCTATGACACCTTCCTTGAGCAACTTTTTACTGAGCATTCTGGCTGGGGCCATCATTATCGTGATTCCAGCTACCATTGCCCTACTGTTTCTCAGCCAGCGCGACAAAATCCAACGTCAGTAGCCCTTGGCGACTAGAACAACGGCTACGGGCCTATGGGCTGGTAGCCGCTAAACGCAGTCGGGGATAGGGCATATCCCCGATTTATTTTTGAAGCTAGAGGTTGAGGTGAGGGTTGGCCCAAAATTTGGGACTTTTGAACCAGGCCTTGGCGATCGCCCGTAGAATAGCCGCCAGTCCGTTAGAATAGTCCGCTAGAATTGATGGGGCAGCCATTTGGGCGTCCTAGTTTTAGTGTCGCCATCCGAAAGAGGAATACACTGTGAATTTTGGTACCCCTGTCCCCCTACTGCTGGGCATTTTTTTAGTCCTGAGCGCTGTGGCCTTGTTTTTCCTGGATCGACTCAAGCCCGGCTACGGACGGGATGCTGACAAAATTTACGCCATCCTTTTCCTAATTTCTGGGGTATTTCTGCTGGGTAGCTTGACGATGGAGCTAATTCCCTCCTTCCAGCAGATGATTATGGTGGGTATGCTGACCAGCCTGATGATTCAAAACATTAACTCCAGAGTGCCCGCGGGTCGCCCCATGCCTCAGGGAGATGGGCGAGATGGTTACGGCGGCGGCTATCGGCCCAGTCGGCCCAGTCGGCCCGCCTACCCCCCGGACGCTCGCACCAACATGCGGGCCGAATTGGATAGACGCGACTTTGGCCCTGAGGATCCCTACGCTCGGCCTCGGCCTATGTTGGGTGGTCGCAATGACGAGCCCCCCTACGGTCAGGAGCCCTATCCCAACCGCTATGGCGACACACCACCGGCACTAGATGGTCGTAGTGATAACCGGGTTGACCGTGTGGAGGGGCCACCCTACTACGGTGGCTCCCCCCGCCCCGATGAGCGAGTGCGGCGGCGGCGATCCAAAACCCGCAGTGACTACAACTCTCGTAACGACTACAACGATCGCTATCGTTTTGATCAGGGTGACCCCCCTCGGCCCGACTATCGCCCTGAGCGGGACACCCCCTCAGATGGTTGGAGCTAGATATTGAAAGGATGCTAAGCAATTTGTTTCCGTTTCACAGCCCTGTCAGTCTTGCTACTGCGGCTGGTATTGCTCTCTGGGCACTGGCCTTATATCTGGGGTTTTCCCCCCTGGCCGACCGGGTTTTTGAGCGCATCTATAGCTGGCTTCAGACCCAGTTAGGTAAGGCTCAACAGCAGGAGGCCGTGGTGGGCATTCTCGCCTCCTTCCTCAGCCTGATTCCCTTTTTGCTGGTGGGCGGACTGGTCTACTGGGGGCTGAGCTTCAGCCTGGGTCGCAGTTGGGCGGTGAGTTTTGGTGTGATAGCCTGCATTGGCAGCGGCGTGTATGAGCTAGGGCGACGAGCCAGCCAGCCGTCTGAGTGAGGGAAAAGGGGAAAGGGAGAAGGGCAAAGGCAGAAGACAGAAGGCAGAAGGCAGAAGGCAGAAGGCAGAAGGCAGAAGGCAGAAGGCAGAAAATTGAGCTGGTGCCACGTCAGAACTAAAAATTAGGGATCTCGTAGGCTGGGTGGAACACAGTGGCACCCAGCGCCCTAAGACCCGTTGGGTTCTGCTAGCGCGCCACCCAATCTACAAAGTTAGGTTTGACAGTCCACTAAGTATCACTATCAGATGTGGTTGTCACGTTGGAGCAACCCCGGTGGGCAGAGTTCCGCACTCCGAAGTCAAAAGGCCTGACGCCACTGCTCTTGATTTCTGGCAGATGCCTTGTTTTTCTGGGTTAGTTGGTCGTGGGTCTTAAGGTGTCCTTGGCTTAGCTCGGCGTGGCGAAAGCAGTCCACGATGTGGTCATTCACCAAACCGGCGGCCTGCATGTAGGCGTAGCAGATAGTTGAGCCAACAAACTTAAACCCACGCCGCTTCAAGTCTTTGCTCATGGCATCGGAGATTGGGGTTTTAGCCGGTACCTCAGCCAGGGATTGCCATTGGTTGTGAATAGTCTGACCATCTACAAAGCTCCAAATATAGTGGTCAAAGCTGCCAAAGTCGGCCTGCACCGCCAGGAATGCCTGAGCGTTGAGAGTAGCCGCCTCAATCTTAAGCCGGTTGCGAACGATACCCTTATCTTGCAGTAGGTGTTGCTGCTTGTGCTCGTCGTAACGGGCGACTTGCTCTGGGTCAAAATTATCGAAGGCGGCCCGAAAATGCTCCCGTTTGCGCAGAATGGTTAACCAGCTTAGCCCAGCTTGAAAACCATCCAAAATGATGAACTCAAAGTGCTTCTGGTCATCGTGAACCGGCGTGCCCCACTCATGGTCGTGGTAGTCCACCTCAACGGTGTGAGCGTGAACCCAGCCGCAGCGGGTAATTAACGATTGTGCTTCAGCCATAGGGATGAGTTAATCAGCAATGTGTCTAATGGTAGAGGTTGTCCGTACCCGATTGTGCCGTAATAGACACTATGCGTACTATGCCCAATGCCATCCTCTCCCATCACCTTAATGTCTTCGGAAATACAGCCCAGCCCTTATAAAATTCTGGCCGTAGATGACTCCCCAGATAATTTGTTTTTGATTGAGACTATTCTGGACGATCCCACCTACGCTATTACCTCGGTAAACAGTGGCCAAGCGGCTCTGGAAATAGTTTGCAAAGCCCCACCCGACGTTATTTTGCTGGATGTGATGATGCCGGAGCTAGATGGCTATGAGGTAACCCGCATGATCCGCCAGGAGCCTGACCTGCCCTACATGCCAATTCTCTTAATTACTGCCCACGACCAATCCAGTTTGGTGCAGGGCCTGGATGCCGGAGCCGACGATTTTATTCGCAAGCCTGTTGATGTTAACGAACTGCGGGCGCGGGTGCGATCGCTCCTCCGCCTGAAGCGCAGCATGGATGCCCAGACTCACATGATGCGCCAGCGCGATGACTTTGTCGCCCGTCTTACCCACGACCTGCGTACACCCCTGGTAGCCGCTAACCGAATGTTAAAGCTGTGTCGAGACGGCACCTTTGGCCCGGTCGCCGTAGACACTGACCAGGCCTTGGCCAGCATTATCGACAGCAACAACCATTTGCTCAGCATGGTCAATACCCTGCTCGAAGTCTACCGCCATGAGGCGGGCCACAAAACGCTGACCCGTTCGCCGGTAAATTTGCTGGCGCTGGCTGAAACCGTTGTACAGGAGCTTAATCCCCTAGCCATCGCTAAGGGGTTGACCTGCCAACTCGTCACCCAACCCCCACCAACATCAGCGCCCTGTCTGTGGGGAGTCACCGGTGACTATCTGGAACTGCGGCGGGTGGTCACCAATTTGGTCGATAACGCTATTAAATTTACCGATCGCGGCAGTATTACCGTTACCTTAAGCCAGAGCCAGCAACTCCCCCCTGAAATAGCCGAGCAACCGTTGCCAAGCACCACTAATACCTGGTTTCTACTCTCTGTAGAAGACACGGGCATGGGTATCTCCACCGCTGACCAGGCAGAAATCTTCCAATGGTTTCGCCAGGGGAATCATCGGCGGGCGGGTCATGGCCTGGGCCTGCATCTTACCCAGCGCATTGCCAAGCTCCACGGCGGGCTGATTGGAGTCACCTCCACCCCTGGTCAGGGCAGTTGCTTCACCCTCTACCTACCGCGCGGTTGAGGAGGGCGGGCCAACGGCGGCAGGGAAAAACGGAGCAACCTCAAAACTGTGTTGCAGAATACGAAAATTTCTATTGCGCCCTGTGAATAAAGGTTAGGATAGGCTGCAAGTCATCAATTTGCGCGGCCATTAGCTGCACCATGAAGGTAGATAGGTGATTAAACCTATTCTTCTCGTCCTAACTATTGTTCCACTTCGTTACCCAGCGCCTTGGGTTTGGAGGCTACGATTATGACGACTACTCAACTCACCCCTGTGCCACAGGCCCACGCCCGGCACTACACCATGGACATGATCCGTGACGAGGCCAAACAACTGGTTGAAAGCGGCGTGGTCACTCGTCAACAGCCCATCTTCACCCTCTGCGGCTACATTGCCCCCCGCGAATGGCCCCTGGTTGAATCTGAACTAGAGCAGTATGACTACCTGTTGAGAGATTGCATTGGCGACCTGCTCACCTGCGAAACCTGGAGTAACGACTAGTCTAGAGGGGCGGCAGTCTACCAATCTGAGCGTCAACCTTAGCATCGCGAACTAAATAACGTGGCATGGCCGTATCGGCTGTCTACCCTCAGACATCCTGCCTGGTCTACAAGAATGTCACTTTATAAGGATCTGCCTTCCTTAGCATAGGGTTTAAGGGCATGACTTCCAGATGTCAGGAATGCCTGGCAGATTAGTGCCAGGGTTTCCTAACGTCTTTGGTAGTCAATTAATCGTATTTTCTTGCAAGAGCCACTGTTGGCCCACCTGATGCAGCGCCGTCATAATAGGTTGTATTTCCCGGCCTTTTGAGGTTAAAGAATACTCTACCCTTGGCGGCACCTCTGGAAACACCGTACGTTTGACCAGACCATAACTTTCTAACTCCCTGAGCCGAGCGGTCAGGGTCTTAGTGCTAATGCCCGGCAGCGCCGACAGGAACTCATTCGTACGGCGGTTGCTCTGAAAGAGCTCGCGCAGAATTAAAATGGCCCACTTACTGCCAATGTAGGAAAGCACGTAGTGTATCGGGCAATCGGAACAAGGATCTTGAGACAAGGTCTGAAGATGAGAACCATTAGCTGTGTGAGGCATTGGCATCGCTCCAAACGAGGATGTCGATTTTTATTGTGAAGGATTATTTTCAGGTTAGTGGTTACTTTGACGTCAAACCACAGGAATTTAAGTTTGTTTTTAGTTAAGTTGCTTCAATCTTTATCATTGCTTTGCTCGTCTTTATGGCCACTTTGTATAAAGCTAATAGTCTTCATAAATTGGCGCACAGGCCGAGCTTCCGGAGGATGCGCGTGACTCCTGTATAACCGTGATAGCTGTTCTAGCGATCAATTGGCTATGGCTAAAGTTTACTGCACTTCTCTAACTTTGTTAGTAGGGATTGTTATTAACTTGACAACCTGTTCCTGGATGGCTATGCCCAAAGCCCAGGCTCAGGATGGAAGGCACCCTCAGGATGCCGCTGGTGTAGGAGTAACAGCATCAGACCCTGCGGCCAGACCAGATCTGATCCCCCTTTTGCGCCAGGCTACCCTGGCCGACCCTGGGCTACGGCAAACCGTGCAAGAGCATCGCCAACAGTTTGCTGTAGACGCCCATCTGGAGGTTGGGGCTGTGGCCGCTGTAGCCTACTATGGCCTGGCGGAATGGTTTGTGGTGGGTGGCGACCTGGTTAATGGAGGAAATGCCCTGCTGATTTATCAGGACAATCGCTGGAGCGTGGTAGCACCTCATACGGGGGATGACTTTAGCAGTAGCCAGGCCAGCACGCTACTGCGCCTGGGTGTGCCAGAGGAGATTATCCCGCCGCTGCTAGAAGCGTTTAGAGCAGCCGGAGCCGAAGGAGAGGATGGAGCATCTCTGGGAGAAGGGAATGCCCTACCCACGCCCCAGGCAGAGTTGCCCTATCTGGCCCTTGAGGAGATAGTAATTGGCGGCATTTCCCTGGATATGGATGAGGCGGCCATTCGGCAGCAGTTGGGTGAGCCGGTGAGCATCAGGGATGAGGAAACGGGCTGCTGCGGGCGGCTGCGTCACCTGGAGTATCCTACCCTGGCCATTGGGTTCGTCGAAGGTGTTGAACCGGGGGAGATGGTGATTTACTCCCTGGAAACCACCAGCCCTGACGTATCTACCGCCGCCGGAGTGCGAGTGGGGGATACGCGGCAGGCCCTTGTGGCGGCCTACGGCCAACCCCATGATCAGGGGATGGAGGGCGATCGCTGCTTTCTGACATACATGGTGGAATACGACAGTTCGCGGCTGGGCTTTGAGCTAGAAAACGGAAAAATTATCCGCATCAGCTACTATTCGCTGCTGAATTAAGCTTGACCCCTCCCTCAGGCGGTGGACCTACCTGGCCTGCCGTCGAGTAGCTAATGCTAGACCGATGAGTCGCTGGGATTCCTAACGTGGGAGCATGGGAGACGATCTTGTTATTCCTGCCCATGCCTACGTCGGTGACCAAAGCGCTAACGCCCCAAACCACCCTGGCCGATCTGGGGCCAGCCGTTGCGGAGGTTTTACGCCTCTTTGTCCAGGCATCGTTGACCCCTAAAGAAGAGCTGAATGGCTGGTCGCTGGAGGATCGCAATCCGGCCTTAATCGAGCCAATGCTGCCCTTTTTCGACTGGCTTTACCACCACTACTTTCGGATCAAAACCGATGGCTGGGAGCACATTCCAGCCAGTGGACGAATGCTGCTGGTGGGCTCCCATAATGGTGGTCTGGCGGCCCCCGACACCGTAATGATGACCTACGACTGGCTGCGTCGCTTTGGCACCGAGCGCCTCGCCTACGCCCTGATGGAGCCCAACATGTGGCGGGTGTTTCCAGCCGTGGCGCGGATGGGTACCTGGGTAGGCTGTGTGCGGGCCGAGCTTCCCCTGGCGATTCACGCCCTGCGTCGGGAAGCGGCAGTGCTAATTTACCCCGGCGGTGTGCGCGATGTGTTTCGGCCCCACAGCCTGCGGGATCAGGTTTGCTTCTTTGGTCAAAACGGGTTTATTAAGCTGGCGCTGAGGGAACAGGCCCCCATTGTGCCGCTGATTTCCTACGGTGCCCACGATACCCTGTGGGTGCTAGCAGATTTTGAGCCCCAGCTACAAGCGTTGCATCGGCAGGGTTGGCCCTGGCCCCTGGGGTTTGATGCTGGCACCTTTCCGCTGTATTTGGGGCTGCCCTGGGGGTTAGGCGTGGGGCCGTTGCCTAATATCCCGCTACCAGTGCTGCT
>CAYUBC010000145.1:7731-8245 GCA_964442885.1 uncultured bacterium
TGCGCCCATCATCTTTGACCGCTATGGCCCCGCCGCCGCCCACGACGAAGACTATGTGAATAGCTGCTACGAGCAGGTTCATGGGATTATGCAAAAGGAACTGGACACCCTATTTGCCTGCTATGAGTAACCCCGTTTTACCGCCCGCTTACCAGGATCTGACCGAGGACACCTCGGTGGCGATGGCCAGGGCCATTCAGGCCACTGAGGTAGATATGCCGCTGGCTAATCAGGGCATTCCCACAGCCTACGCCGTAGCGGGTGAGGGTGAGCTGCCGCTGCTGCTAATCCACGGGTTCGACAGTTCCCAGCTAGAGTTTCGGCGGTTGTGGCCTCTGCTAGCCGCCCATCGGCAAACCTGGACAGTAGATCTGCTGGGGTTTGGGTTTAGCGATCGCACCCTCAGCCCTACACTGTCTCCGGGTGCTATCAAGCTCCATCTCTATAGCTTTTGGCAGCAGAAAATCAACCGTCCAGTGGTGCTGGTGGGGGCGTCCATGGGTGGAGCCGCCGC
>CAYUBC010000146.1:0-8211 GCA_964442885.1 uncultured bacterium
AAGTGCAAGGCGAGGGATTTTCACGGGGCGATCGCCGACTACGACACCGCCCTTCGCCTCAATCCTAACTTGGCTATTACTCACGACAATAGAGTGGCTTTTGCAGATGCTTACTACAATCGCGGGATTGCCAAAGCTGACCTAGGCGATAAGCAAGGGGCGATTGCCGACTACCTAGAAGCGGCGAAGCTTTATCAGCGGCAAGGAAACACGGTGTGGTTTAACAATGCGATGAATGCCGTAAAAAAATTACAAAATTGACCCTGCGCCATCACTTTTTTCGGCACAGTTTCCCACAGCATGAACTTAACCAAGGTGGCCTCGGCAACCATCCATTGCTCCCGTTGACCCTGACTTCGCATCGGTCAAAAGTAGCCCTACTGTAGGCTCTAACCTACTTTGAGAGCAATTCTGGAATGAGCAGCCCTTTTACGTCTAAATTTTTAAGATCTACCTTTGCCGAAGCCAGATCGATTTCTAAACCCACCACGCTGCCTGCTTCATCAAAGTCAATCACCACATCAGGGGCAATTTCCTCCGACTCTATGCTTGGCCTGTCGTTCAGCCGAATTGATAGCGTATCGGTCTCTGGGAAATACTGAATTTTCATGGTTCTAGCCCCTTCTCTAGTCGAGATTGAAAATTACGGTCAAAGTAAGCATTGTGCAGCGTCTCCCCATCTTCCAGCGTAATGACTCGAAGGACGCGATTTCCATACTCCGGGATCACGGCCCAATAGCTGATGCGTCCATTAGGCTGGGTGACTGTCTTAAGTGGATTGGCAAAGACTCGCTCACACCAAGCTCGTTGAATTTCAGGTCGATCCAGCAGCTTCTGCTCAAAGTAGGCCGTGGTTTTCAATGCTCCACTCCAGCGATCCCCGCCAGTGCCTTCGCATAGGCTTCCAAATCCTTTTTCAGGGATTCTAACGCTTGCCGCAGGCTGGGTTCTTCAGCCCAGGCTTTTTCATGAGCTTTGGGACTCACCCCCTACGCTTTCTCCGCTTCCCATTCCTGCAAAATCGGGTGCCATTTAGCCAGGAAGGGGCGCAACCCATTATTCAACACTGCAATGGCAATGCCCCCCACTGACTTTCTTGATGCTCCCACCTGGGGGCCAGACGTTCTGAGAATTTCACGCGTCGAACCAAACAAACTGTAGAGCGAGTTCAACGCTTCCCGCATCAGCCCTTCTTCCGAATCCAGCGGCTGCACTGCGATCCGGGTTACCAGTTCCATATACATTTCCCAGGCCGCTTTGCGTTCCGTCGGGTCAGATTCCCAGGAAGCGGAACCAATCCCAAAGGGAAGGCTAACAGTAACCTGTTTTAAGACAGCCGGATCTTGCTTAGGCATAGAACTAAGAGTGTTTTGCATTGTCTTCATCATATAGGCTGACTTGGCTTCGGTTCAATTCAGGGAAGGGGTAGAAAGGCTTTCCAGGTTCACAAATATTTACACAGTACGCCAATTCTCAGTTGTAAACGGCATAGAATAAATTTATGCAGTGAGGATCCAGTTGTGCCTCGTTTGTTATAGGGTGGCTATCGTATTATCACAGTACCTGCATCGGTCTAACCACCGCATGCACCAGACGGATTGAGAAGTGCTGGCTTCGTTCGAGTTTATCTGCCGCCGGTGATGCTGGCCGTAATTATCGGCGTAAGCGTTCTGATACTAGCCCTCGGCCTACTGATATTACTTCAGGAGTAGCTGCTGAAGCAGTCTTATCTGTTTGGAGAGGAAAACCTCATCAGGCGAAGTTCTTCTCTCGTGAACATTTTGGAAAACTGTATGATTCAATCTTTACTGATCAATTAAATGGAGCGCAAGTTGTAATAGCTGTTCAGCTTTACAGAATTGCGGAAAATCGCCGCAAAAGACCAGAGCCTACTGACCCTGGTTTTGTTCGCTATGCTTCATGCTTTATTGCAATGCAGATGGGGCGAAGACTTCTGGCTGATATGAATGTCCAGATGAAAGACATTAGTCATCAAAACTTCCAATTAGCCCAACAGTTTATTGACCAAAATGGTGAAGCTTATTTCAATGACTCAGTGCAAGAGATTCAACAAGCGCTTCAGGATCTTTATGGTAAACAAGAGATTTCCTTGCAGCAACTATCTGCGACATTTCGACGTGGTGATTTAATAAGTAGACTTCAATGAATCAAATTAGGGACGTGTGCTGAAATAAAGTACCGAATAGGTTGGTTAGCGTAGGGTACATAACGCTGGGGCGAGGCTACGCCAACGCGCAGCAATGCACCAATAGGGAAGATGGCAGTCGGTACCTTATTTTCTTGCGAGGCTCTAAGGACTTCTGGGAACAGGGCTTTGCAAGCATCATGCAACGGTTGAATGCAGGAGATCTGACCAGTGCTGATGTGTTCGGCTCCCGCGAGTTTCTCCAGAACAATTGCCTGTACCGCTTCCTGGCAGCCAAGCAGGGGATTTATGGCTATTCTTGTGAAGAAGCGATCTACCCGATCTACTTTGTCGATGCCAACAACAATAAGCTGGATGCTGCGAAGCATCGTTACACTCTGCGGTTTGAACCCAATCAACTGCCGCCCGCCGATGCTTTCTGGTCGCTCACCATGTGTGACGGTCAGACCCAACGGCTGGTTCGCAATTCGCTCCAGCGGTATGTTCTAAACTCCACCCTGCTGGAGACGTTCAAATTTGGCGAAGATGGCTCCCTCACCCTCTACCTCCAAAAAGATTCACCGGAGTTTGATCTAGAAGCCAATTGGCTCCCTACACCCGATGGTTCCTTCTACACGCTCACCCAAATCTACCTACCCAAACCCAAAATGCTAAATGGCCCCTGGAAGCAACCACCGATACAGCGACTTCAATAATCATCGGAATTTCAGTTCAGACGTTTATCGCCGTGCAAAGCCTTACTCATTCAGGAGAACCCGATGCAAGATGACATGACAGCAGTACAAACCTTACCGACAACTGGCGAGATCGCCTCTCGCATTGGGTCGTTAGAGTTCGAGGGTGGATATCCAACGGATGGGAGCCTCCTCAAACTTTATGACGAACTCGACTTCCAACGGGCGGTGCAGACCTATCTCTGGGCGATTCCCCTGGTCAGCTTTGCTCAGTGGCAACACGCCTACGAAACGGTGTTTGGCATGCAGGACGGTGATCTCGTGCTGACCGCCAACTTCCAAGATAAACTCGGACTGCTCACCGCTAATGACACTACACCGTATTTACTTGGCTTTCTGAACCTACAGCGGACTGGCCCCCTGGTCGTTGATTATCCAGAGGGGAAGACGGCGGGCGGCACTCTGGATTTCTGGCAGCGCCCGATTACCGATATGGGACTGACCGGACCCGACCGGGGTGCTGGCGGTAAGTACCTGCTGATTGGTCCTGGCCAGGAGGTACCGTTGGATGTTACGGGCTATCGCGTTATGCAGTCGCCCACGAACAATATCATGCATGGTTTCCGGGTGCTAACCACCGACCCCCAGGAAGCCGAGGCGCTGAAGTCCAGTTATCAGGTGTACTCCTTCGCCCAACGGGAGAATCCTCGCAAAACGCAGATTATCCCGGCGGCAGGTAAACCGTGGAGTGGTTGGCCCGCCAGCAGTACGGACTACTGGCGACTGCTGGCTAAGATGCTGAACGAAGAGCCGGTGCATGAGCGCGATCTCATGATGGTCGCCATGCTCAAACCGCTCGGCATCGAAAAGGGTCAGCCGTTCCAACCCGATGCCCGACAGCAGAAAATCCTAGAACAGGCGGCAGTGGTTGGGGAGGCGATGGCTCGCTGCCTCAGCTATGCCAAACGCCAGCCAGAAGCCCATATTTATCCCGGTACACAGTGGAAAAATGCCGTTCTGCTGGAAGCGAATCAGGAAACCGAATATCATACAGCCCTGGATGAACGCACCGCCTGGTTCTACGAAGCCGTCACCCTGACCGCTGGGATGACCACCAAAACCCCTGGACAGGGGCAACAGTATCTCGGCATCCAGAAAGATAAAGATGGCAACTGGCTTCAGGGCGGTAACAGCTATACGCTGCATGTTCCACCCGATGTGCCTGTCAAACAGTTTTGGTCAATCACTCTCTATGACACAGAAACCCGTTGCTTTATCCACACTCCGCATAATATCGCAGGGGTGGATTCGCGTGGGAATTTAATCCAGAATGCGGATGGTTCTGTAGACCTCTATTTTGGTTCCACCTCCCCACCGGGTAAGGAAACAAACTGGGTACCCACAGTACCGGGTCGTGGCTGGTTTGCCTACTTCCGTTTTTATGCACCGACCGAACCGTACTTCGATCTCACCTGGTCGCTTCCAGATATCGAAAAAGTCAAGTAATCGTCGAAGCTTGGCGTGGAGTCATGCGATCGCTGAGCGGATAGGTTGGTTGTGGCACGAAAGGCAACCTCCACAGGTAGCCTGCTGGGGTGTTTGCCACGATAGGAGGCAGAAAGCTCGATAAAATCTATGCCTGCTGGCAACCACCCTATTCGGCCCTAAACACCACTGACAAATTGTTGGCGGGCATGGCCACGGTTTCCAGCCAAACTAACTTTTGCTGCTCAGCCGCTGTAATAACGGCCTCCAGATCGCGCACGCCCCAGGCTGGGTTTTGAGCCCTCAGGCTGTCATCAAAAGCCAAATTGCTAGATGCGGTGTGCTGTCCTGATTGCTTAAAGGGGCCATAGAGATACAGAATGCCGCCTGAGGATAGAATGCGCCTGGCCCCAGCCATCAGCCCCAGGCAAGCATCCCAGGGGGCAATGTGAATCATGTTGATATTGACGATGGCCTGAATGGGGTGCTGGGCCAAATTTAGGGCTGCTGGCGGGGCATCGGCTCCTTCTGCTTCGACTGGCCAGTGTGGGTGAGCCGCATCCAGGGCAAGGGGAGGATGCAGGTTTTCGGCGGGGCTGGCCTGTCGCCAGGCGGCAATGCTCTCCAGTGCCACGGGGTTAGGGTCGGAGGGCAGCCACTGCCGGGGAGCCAGGCGGGGCGCAAAGAAAACGGCATGTTCGCCAGTACCACTAGAAATTTCTAAAACTGTGCCGGTTGGAGGCAGCACCCGCCGCAGTACAGCCAGAATAGGATCTCGATTTCGCTGAGTGGCCGGGGCATAGGCCCGAGCATCGTAGGATTCAGTCATTACCCTAGCCTAAGGGAAGTAGCATCTTGGCGGCTAAAACACCTGGTTCCATTCGTAAACGCTATAGTCTGTCCAAATGCCGTTCTGCCAGTAAGGATCGGCCTCAACGTGTTGGCGTACTGTAGATTCGTCGTTAGCCTCATAGATGCCGAAGACCTTGGTATTGTCGATAGTTGGCCCCAGAGCCAGTAAAATGCCTTCGTCCTTGAGCCTTTGCAAGCCGTTGAGATGAGCTTCTCGATAGGGGGTGCGCTTTTCCAACGCATTTTCACAGTAGCTACCCCATAGTACATACTTTGCCATTGGAAATATTGCCGCCCGGTTTACATACAAAAACCCCATCAGCTTAGGCTAATGGGGATGACCTACGAGGCCAGGATATCAAATTCACAGGCCCAATCGCAAAGGTTAGCTCGCGATCGCCGGACTCTACAAGGAGATTTAGCCCTGTAAGTTGACGAGGTACACCTGCTAAAGAATTTGGGCCTAGCCTAAAGGGGTTCAGGAGAAAATTTCCGAAAAGATGGATAGTTTAACCGAGTAGGTTGCTCTAGCCGAGGGACGCAGTAAAATTAAAGGCAATTATTTTGCTTTTATCCAGCGTGTCTTTGCAGCGTGCGGTAAGGGTTATTGCCTGGAAATCAAGGTTTTATGGCGAGCCATGTACTTTACGAGTTTCAGAAACGCGGTATTTGAAAGGCCGTTACCAATCCGTTACCAACTAGAGAGTAGCGGGCTTTCTATGTTTTGAAGACGTTGATTAGCATGGACTGGATGGTCACTCATCATGGATAGCCTCATTACCTCAGGGCTGATATTTTTTCTGGGGGCAGCGATTGGTAGCTTTCTGAATGTGGTGATCTATCGGTTACCAGCGGGGCTTTCCCTGTTGCATCCGCCCTCCCACTGTCCTCGCTGCCAAACGCCGCTCAAACCCTACGACAACGTCCCTATCCTAGGCTGGCTGTGGCTGCGAGGGCGATGCCGCTACTGCCGAGTGCCAATTCCAGCCCGCTATCCGCTAGTAGAGGCGCTAACTGGCGGGTTATTTTGGCTGACGTTCTGGTTAGTGGGTCTATCCTGGTGGACGCTGGCCTCCTGGGCTTTGTTGAGCTGGCTGATTGCCCTATCGTTCATCGATTTAGATACGCTTACCCTGCCAAATAGCCTGACTCAGACAGGCTTAATCCTGGGACTACTGGCTCAAGGCATCATTCCTTACCTCAAGACCGGTAGTTGGAGCAGCGGTCTGCAGGGGTTGATGGCGGGTATTGTGGGGGCCGTATTGGGCATCTGGCTATTTGACCTGATGACGCTGTTGGCGTCTGCCACCCTAGGACAAACCGCCATGGGCGGTGGCGATGCCAAGCTAGCCGCGATGTTAGGAGCCTGGCTAGGTTGGCAAGGTGTATTGCTGAGCAGCTTTTTGGCCTGTGTGGTGGGGGCGTTGGTAGGGGGCGGAGCCATGGCCCTGGGCTTACTCAACCGCCGTCAGCCCATGCCCTTTGGCCCGTTTCTGGCCTTGGGAGCCGTTTTGACGCTATGGTGGGGTGATTTCCTCATTGGCACCTATCGAGCGTTGTTTTTCCCGACCCTGTAATGGAAGGCCCTGGCGGCAGAACTAGCCAAAACTGTGGAGAATAGAGGATAGTGGTAAGCGTTCATTTCTAGACATAACCAGGTGAGGTCATCGAGTTCGCTTAGAAAGCTAATAACGAGGGCATTCTATGGTGGATCTTAAGGAAGAGATGGGAAAGGTACTTGTCTCGCTTACGGTTACTAACCGGGCCGATCAAATTCGTGCCCAGGATGGCACCATACCGCCTGCCCAGGTGCGCTCTGTGACGTTAAGCAATGTTCTTGTTGATACAGGAGCCACAACGCTATGCCTACCCGCCGATTTGATCGCTGATCTTGGCCTTGACTTACTTAAAACGGTGGATGTAGCTACGGCTAACGGCATCAGCAAGGCCAGGATTTTTCAAGATGCTAAGGTTTCCCTTTATGGTCGCGAGGGAACCTTTGAATGTCTTGAACTACCAGGCGGTCGTGACCCGCTATTGGGTGTTATTCCTCTAGAAGCCTTGGGTTTAGAGCCTGATTTACGCCATCAAACCCTCAAAGTGCTGCCTTCCGAGTCAGTGGATACCTATCTAACTATTTTGTGACTATAGCACCTCCCTGGCGGCGCATGGCTCAGCCTTGGCAGTGCCTC
Organism: uncultured bacterium; assembly: GCA_964442885.1. Taxonomy (GTDB): domain Bacteria; phylum Cyanobacteriota; class Cyanobacteriia; order Phormidesmidales; family Phormidesmidaceae; genus Nodosilinea. Next base: position 7,371 of record CAYUBC010000146.1, read on the forward strand.
CCTTGGGGAACTAAGGCGACTTGTGAAAAAGAGTTTCCCCAAGGGTGGGCACTGTCCACCCTGCAACTGTCCACCCTGCAGCGGCTACAGTCGCTGGCTTTAGGCGGGTATCTTCTTTTTTGGCAATCTCCTAAAGGCTCTCCAGCAATTCCAGAAGACCTGACTATAGTTGTGGTCATTTTGTGGTCATGATGTGCACCCCGTCCCAATCGGCGGGGGGCGGTTCTAGCAGGTATTGCTGAATCCGGTTGATGTGGATGGCAACGGCCTTATCCAGCGGGCGAATGGCCTGGGCCTGCTGAAATAGGGCCAGGGATGCATCAAATTGCCTGGCAATGTAGGCTTCACGGGCCTGGGCGTAGTACTCAAGGAAGGTTTCCTGAGCTGGATTGAGGGGCACATCGCGCTTATCGATCAGTTCATAGAGATTAACTGCCTGGCGTTTGCCTTTTACCTGGGTGCGATCCAGCTCGCGTACCCAGATTTTGTCGTGGCAGAGCGAGTAGGTGTACTCGCTGATGACAATGTCGCAGCCATACTCTTTAGTGACGCCCTCCAGGCGAGAGCTGAGGTTAACGCCGTCCCCGATTACGGTGTACTCCATCTTGCGCTGGGAGCCAATGTTGCCAGACACCACCTCGCCAGAGCTAATGCCGATGCCAATACGAATTTCGGGCTGGCCCAGCCGAATCCGGTCTTCGTTAAACTGGGCCAGTCGCTGGCGCATATCTAAGGCACTCTGCACCGCCGCCCAGGCGTGGTTGCTGAGGGGAAGCGGCGCACCAAATACGGCCATGAGCGCATCGCCGATAAATTTGTCGAGGGTGCCCTCAAAGGTAAA
>CAYUBC010000147.1:0-8191 GCA_964442885.1 uncultured bacterium
TGGATCGGGTGTTGGGCGGCGGCATTGTGCCCGGTTCGCTGATTCTACTAGGGGGTGATCCGGGGATTGGCAAATCTACCCTGCTGCTCCAGGTGGCGAAGCAACTGGCGGCTCGGCAGCGGGTGCTCTACGTCTGCGCGGAGGAATCGGGGCAGCAGGTGAAGTTGCGCTGGCAGCGGTTGGGGGAGGGGGGGAAGGTAGAGGGCGGAAGGGGGAAGGCAGAGGGTAAAGGGCAGAAGGCAGAAGGCAGAAGGCAGAAGGCAGAAGAGGCCGGAGGGGAGGCGGAGGGGACGTCTCAGTTGTTCTTACTGCCGGAGATTGATCTGGAAACCATTTTGATGGAGCTGGAGTCCTTGCAGCCTGCGGTGGCGATTATCGACAGTATTCAGGCCCTTTACTACGGTGCGCTGACCTCGGCACCGGGGTCAGTGTCTCAGGTGCGGGAATGTACCTCGGCCCTGATGCAGTTGGCGAAGCGGGCCAATATCTCGCTGTTTATCGTTGGCCATGTCACCAAGGAGGGGGCGATCGCTGGCCCCAAGGTGCTGGAACACCTGGTTGACACGGTGCTGTACTTTGAGGGCGATCGCTTCGCTAGCCACCGGCTGCTGCGCTCGGTTAAAAATCGCTTTGGCGCTACCCACGAGCTAGGCGTGTTTGAAATGGTGGATCGGGGGCTGGCGGAAATCAGCAATCCCTCAGCGCTGTTTATGGGCAACCGGGATGAACAGGTACCGGGCATTGCCACCATTGTGGCCTGCGAGGGCACGCGCCCCCTGGTGGTGGAGTTGCAATCACTGGTCAGCCCGACCAGCTACAGTTCACCGCGTCGATCCACTACCGGTATTGAGTTTAACCGGCTATTGCAAATTCTGGCTGTGCTGGAAAAGCGGGTGGGCATTCCCCTGTCTAAGCTGGATGCCTACGTGGCCTCCTCTGGGGGGCTAACGGTGGCAGAACCAGCGGCGGATTTAGGGGTGGCCATTGCCGTGGCGGCCAGCTTTCGCGATCGCCTGGTTGACCCGGAGCTAGTGTTAATTGGCGAAGTGGGCCTAGGTGGGCAGGTGCGGCCCATTTCGCAACTAGAGCTACGACTGAAGGAGGCGGCCAAACTGGGCTTTAAACGGGCCATTGTGCCCAAGGGCCAAAGCCTCAGCGTCGATGGATTAGAAATCGTAGAAGTGTCACGGGTGGTAGACGCCATTGCCCATGCCCTGCGCGGCTAGGCCCGGCGAGGGCGCGGTTGGGCTTAGCCTGGCGACCCAGCTAGACTATAAACAGTGATGACAGTGATGAATGAGGTATTGCCATGACGCCAACTGTGGAAATTTACACCTGGAGCCGTTGCCCCTTTTGCATTCGAGCCAAGGGATTGCTCGATCAAAAGGGCATCGCCTACACGGAGTACTGCATTGATGGGGATGAGGCCGCTCGCAGCGTGATGGCAGAGCGGGCTAATGGGCGGCGATCGCTGCCGCAAATCTTCATCAATAACCATCACGTTGGCGGTTGCGATGATTTATTTGCCCTTGATGCTGAGGGCGGGGTTGAACCTCTGCTAGAAGCTGCCCCAGCCGCCTAATTGGCATACTTGCTTGATGACCTTAGGGAAATACCTGTCATTGCCGTAGCAATGGGAATCTGGCTGAGGCAACGTCCTCGTGGATTTTCGCTTGCGCGGGAATGACAGGAGTTGACTTCTGTTCCAGGGAAGTACTCAGGCCAAGCTAAAACCTCGAAAAGAAACCGGGCTGGATGGGCGATCGCCTGATTTTCTGGCTAAATGAGCCCAAACACCCGGTTTCTGGCGAGCTTTGTCCTAGGGTAGCGTGGCCGAAGATAACACTTTCTCGCTGTAGCCACTGGTGCCATTGCCGTTTTGGTTAGGCTGGCGAGGCTGAATTAACCCATAGCCACCGTGGTTACGTTCGTAGACCACGTTGATGGCCTGGGTTTCAGCATTAAGAAACACGTAGAAGTCATGGTCAATCAGCACCAGTTGCTCCAGGGCTTCAGCCACGGTCATCGGCGGCATGGCAAAGTATTTGGTGCGCACAACTTCCTCTGGCAGCTGGGGTTCGCTGTGGTTGAGGACGTGGGTAACGTCGGTGGTTGGGGTTTCGTGGAGAAAGGCTTCGGTGGTTTTACCCAGGCTGCCATGCTTACGACTGCTGCGTTTTTCTTTGAATTTACGCAGTTGGCGGCTAATTTTATCGGCTACCAGGTCAATACTGGCATAGAGGTTTTCGCTGCTTTCCTCAGCACGCACAATGGCACCATCCACAAACAGCGTCACCTCTGCGGACTGTTTTGAGGAAATGCGTGGATTGCGCGCCACAGACAAATGAACGTCTACCTCATTGGTTAAATGCTGGAAGTGGCTGACGGCCTTGAGGATTTTTTGCTCCACATAGTCACGAATTGCATCGGTAATCTCAATATTTCTGCCATGGATAACCAGCTTCATAAAGCGGACTCCTTGAAACGTTGGCTTATGTTTTCACCCTAGCATCTTGTATTCTGCATAACAGAGTCCGTTAGAATCCTTTGCATGGGTTGATAATTCTTGATTCCTGAGGCACCTTAGTTACGCGGTCGGCGTCATTCTTTGTTTTGGTTAATGTGCAATCCATAAATGGGCAATCCCCAAATGGGCAATCCCCAACTAGAGCGTCAGCCTTGGGGCAGGCGGCCCCTACCTGTGAGGTGTTCAGCCTGGGATTGGTACCCTATGCCATGGCGTGGGAGTACCAACGGGCGCTGGTCGCCCTGCACCGCCAGGCTGCTCAGCCAGATCGGCTGCTGTTGATGGAGCACCCGCCGGTGTACACCCTGGGCCAGGGGTCAACCACGGCCCATCTCAAGTTTTCAGAACAGACACCGCCCTGGCCCTTGTTTCGCACAGAACGCGGGGGCGAAGTCACCCATCACTGCCCTGGGCAATTGGTAGGCTATCCCATCCTCAACCTCAAGCAGCATCAGCCAGATTTGCACTGGTATTTGCGTCAGTTGGAGGACGTGATTATCCAAACCCTGGCCAGACTTGGCATTGCAGGGGCGCGTCAGCCAGGGTTGACTGGGGTATGGGTGGATGATTGCAAAGTCGCCGCCATCGGCATTAAAGTTAGCCGCTGGATCACCATGCACGGGTTTGCCCTCAACGTTTGCCCCGACCTGGCTGGCTTTAGCGCCATTGTGCCCTGTGGCATTGCCCACAAGCCGGTGGGGAGCCTCTCCCAGTTTTGCCCTGGCCTGACCGTGGCCGAGGTAGAACCGCTGCTAATCGCTAGTTTTGCCCAGGTGTTGGGACGGCAGATGTTGATTAAGAACGCTATACCCTGGCTTGCCCAAACCGCCGAGCCGCACACACACTGCACCGAGACCAGCGGTTAAGCTCCCCTGGCGGGCAAGGGCAGCCACACTCTGGGCAGATGGCCCGCTGAGCCGCTAGCTTTTGAGCCAGGGTTGCCCAGCGCTGGAAGCTTTCCTCTGGGGAAGGTCGCTGAGAAGACCTCGCCCCAGCAACTATGGCCCCAGGCTCAAAGCTGGGATGCTGGCGTAGCCAGTCAGGTATGGTTGCGGGTTGGTCAGGAACCGGCCCGGGGTTGGCGGGGGTGCGCCGAAACCAGTCGCCACTGGAAAATCGTAAATCCTGAAGCTCAAGCTGAAGCTGCTGATTGAGCTTGGTCAGAATAGTCAACCGTTCTAGCGTGAGAGTTTGTGCCCACATGGGGTTAGCTACGGCTACGTAGAGCACCTGGCGACTAAGCCGCACGGGGCTAGTCTGACGAGCTACCGCTGCACCCACAATTCCAGACCAGCGCTCTAGAATACGGCGAAACTGGCCGCGGCTACGCCAGCTAGGCTGTTGCTCAAGTTGATGGATGACCCGGCCAATAGCATCGAGCGGCATGGTTGACGTCTAGTGTTTAAGTACCTTACTCCTACGAGCAATCCTAGTTGCCAATTGAGCAGAAATCAGTAGTATTAGGGTGTTCGTTGCCCAGGAAATAGACCCATGGCCCATCCGCCTGTTCCGTCACCCAGTTCCCCTAACGCTAGTGTAGACGCTACCCCTAGCCCCTCGGTGCAGCGGGTGATGCAGCGAGCGCTAGCGAGTTTAATGGTGAACCTGGATGATGAACTGCTGCGCTACCGACAGAGCCGCACCGGGGCCGGGGTCGTTCCGGCAGGGAGAGAACCGCTGAAGTTTCGGGCCAAACCGATGCGACCTGCCCCTAGCCTGATCAGTCTTAAAGCGCCCCCAACTCGGGCCGCAACGGGGCTGCCTGCCTCAATGGCGGCGGCAACCATGACGCCGCCCGCGCCGCCGCCCAATCCCTGGCTGGGCACCAGCCCATACCCACAACCTGAGGCTGAGCTGGCGTCTGCAACTGCTACCTCGTTACCCCAGGCTGGCCAACCCCTGGGCAGTACGCTGATGCCCTATCAACCCATGCCCCGCGACTACCTGGAGAGCACTGAAGCACTGCTCAGCAGCGCCCCCGCAGACTATGACGACCCCACTGGCTACGATGAGCCAGAGTACCGGCCTTCTCTGGCCCGCCAGTTAGCAACGCCGCTGGGGATTGGAGCCTTGTTGCTGTTGCTAGTAGGCAGCGCTAGCTTTGGCTACCTGGTGATGTCGCCCGATGCCGTCCAGCACCTGCGTGACCATGCGCTGCTAAAGGCTTTTCAGCCGGATGCACCCCCAGACGACCCCCAGGCTCAGGATGATGCCATGGAATCTGAAATTTCGCCTGGATTGTCGGGCATTGGCCCTGACCTGTCAGAACAGGAGTTTAGCACCCTTGATTTAGATCGAGTCAGCAGCCTGCCCGCTAACTCTGCTGCTACCCCTACCCCTACTTCGCCCCCTGCTGCCGATACTGAGGTCGCCGGTGAAACGCTGGCGGTTGCCCCAGGCCAACCGGGCAGCAATCGCCCTGTTGAGCTAGGATCGGCGACGATCCAAAACCAGACCATTACCACCTTGCCCTCCCCGCGTCCTTCCAGTTCTACTGTGGTCAATGCCCCGCGACCCAGTGCCCCTGCAGTGCCGCCCTCCGGTGCCGCCGCTGCCCCACCGGCTAGTTCTCAACCTGCCGCTACTGCACCTCAGCCTTTGCGGATAGCACCGCCTGCAGCCAGTGCCCGCCCGCCTCAACCCCTGACCCCTAACCCAGCTCCTGCTAGTCCTCCAGCCCCCTTAACACCTGCTGCGGCTAATCCGGCCCCATCCGCCAATCCTAATCACTACGTCATTACCGACTACACTGGCCGGGAATCCCTGGACTCTGCCCGTGGAGCCGTGGGTGATGCCTACGTGCGCGACTTTGGCAGCGGCAGCAAAATTCAGATGGGAGCGTTTTCTCAGGAGTCGTCGGCCCGCGATTTAGCAGAACAACTTCAGCAACAGGGAATTCCAGCCCAGGTGTATACGCCATAATGAGGCTGGATGTCAGCCTGGCATCGGCGAGGCCTACCCAAGTGTCTCAGGCTAATCCTTGATGGCAAAAGTCATATTCCTGTTGGTTAAAGGTAAAAGCCCTGATGGTCTCAGGATTTCCCTTCTGCCCTCTGCTTTCTGCCTTCCTATACCAGGCTGTTATCCTGAGAGCAGGCCGTTGTTCAAGAAACCTGGAGAGACCTATGGGGTTGTTTGATCGGGCGTTTCGAGTGATTCGCGCCAACCTGAATGGCGTCGTCAACCAAGCCGAGGATCCCGAAAAGGTGCTGGAGCAGGCCGTTGTTGAAATGCAGGAAAATTTAATTCAGCTGCGGCAGGCGGTAGCCCAGGCCATTGCCACCCAAAAACGCACCGAGCGCCAGAGCGCCCAGGCTAAATCCACCGCCCAGGAATGGTACAACCGCGCCGAGCTAGCTCTGCAAAAGGGAGAAGAAGACCTGGCCCGGCAGGCCCTCACTCGCCGTCAGGGCTATTTGGAATCAGCCTCTGCCATGGAGGCCCAGCTCAGCCAGCAGCAGCAGGTGGTCACCAAAATGAAGGACAACATGCGCCGTCTGGAAGTTAAAATTGCCGAGGCCAAAACCCAAAAAGATATGTACATTGCCCGTGCCCGCTCCGCTGAAGCCTCTCAGCGAATTCAGGAGATGATCGGCGGTATAGGCACCGGCAGTTCCATTGCCGCCTTCGAGCAAATGGAGCAGCGAGTGATGGAGCTAGAGGCCCGCTCCGAAGCCCTGCAAGATCTCAGTGACGACCCCCTGGAACGGCAGTTTGCCGCTCTGGAGGGAGGCTCGACTACGGTAGATGCAGAGCTAGCCGCAATGAAAACCCGGTTAGCCGGTCACGAGCCTGCGACCGATAGCCTCCCTCCTTCCGCTTAGCCGATCTGCCCTATGGCCACCACCGCTCAAAAAGCGATCTTCACGAGCCGCCGCCGCTGCTGGTAGTAGAAGTGGTCAGTCCCTCTGCAAAAACAGAAGACTATCGCTCAAAGCGGTCTGAGTATGGGTTGCTGGAAATTCCTGAGTACTGGATTGTCGATCCGGAGCGGGAACGGGTTACCGTCTGCGGTCTCGACCACCAGTTCTACGACTCATTTTGAACTCCGCGTAGCGGTACTAGTCATCCCTCGCGGCTGCCCGTAGGCAGGAGATTTTCTCTGTTGGACGATGGCCAGGGTAAAAGATGACCAGGGGTGGAGCAATCCAGGGAGTTGGTCAACAAAAAGCCAGCTGCTGGTTAAGCAACTGGCTTTTCTCATTACCAAACTAACGTTTGACAATCAAGTAGTTAAGCAAACGACCTAAACAGCCGCAACCTGAGCGGTTTTGGCATCCAGTTCGCCCTTAGCGTACTTAACAGCGTAAACCTCAACGGGTTCTTGCTTGATCTTGCTGGCGTTGCCAGCGGTGCCAAAGGCGGTGTAGCGCTCAGCGCAAACCTCAGTCATATACTTAATCGAGGGCTTCATGAAGTGGCGAGGGTCAAAGTTCGAGGGATCCTTAGCCGCTGCTTCACGGATAGCTGCCGTAATAGCCAGACGGTTATCGGTGTCGATGTTGACCTTACGAACGCCGCTCTTGATGCCCTTCTGGATTTCCTCAATGGGTACACCGTAGGTTTCGGGAATCTGACCACCGTACTGGTTGATCATATCCAGCCACTTCTGGGGTACAGAAGAAGAGCCGTGCATCACCAGGTGGGTGTTGGGCAGGCGGCGGTGGATTTCCTCAATCCGGCTGATGGCAAGGATTTCACCGGTGGGCTTGCGGGTGAACTTGTAAGCACCGTGGCTGGTGCCGATGGCAACGGCCAGGGCATCCACCTGGGTGGCTTCAACGAACTGAACTGCTTCGTCGGGGTCAGTCAGCAGTTGGTCGTGGCTGAGGGTGCCCTCAAAGCCATGGCCATCTTCTGCTTCACCGGCACCCGTTTCCAAAGAACCCAGGCAACCCAGTTCACCCTCAACGCTACAGCCAATGGAGTGAGCTACCTTGACCACTTCGCGGGTAACGGCAACGTTGTACTCAAAGCTAGCGGGGGTTTTGGCATCTGCTTCCAACGAGCCATCCATCATGACGCTGGTGAAACCGTTGCGCAGAGCCGAATAGCAGGTAGCTGGAGAGTTCCCGTGGTCCTGGTGCATGACGACGGGAATGTTGGGATAGGTTTCTACGGCTGCAATCACCAGGTGGCGCAGGAAGTTTTCCCCAGCGTAGGAACGAGCACCCCGAGAGGCCTGTAAAATCACAGGGCTGTCGGTCTCGTCAGCGGCCTTCATAATGGCCAGAATTTGCTCCAGGTTGTTTACGTTGTAAGCAGGGATGCCGTAGCCGTTCTCAGCTGCGTGATCCAGCAACAGCCTCATGGGGACAAGTGCCATAAAATCCTCCTAGTGTGTTCTTGCCGTTAGGCCATCAAGACATTTGGTAGGTAACCTTACTCATCAATCTTAAGACAGATTGAGGATGAATACGAAATGTTTTGACCGTCTAAAACTAAGTTTAAAAGATCTGCTGTCTGGCTCTAGATAAGTAGACAACATCTTGTCAACATCATAGATCTAGATGTGACCCTCGGCTGACATCCGGGTGTGCTCTCAGCCATCACCCAGGTCATCAACCCCAACTAGCAGAAGCGTCGCAGACCACGCCTGCTGCCTGCTTCTGGGACAATTAACACGTTAAAAATGGGTCGCCTGGGATTCGAACCCAGGACCAA
>CAYUBC010000148.1:0-8186 GCA_964442885.1 uncultured bacterium
TTCACGCTACGCCACGAAGGGGGTGGATGCCCCCCCTTCAGCTCCAGGGAGTGACCCACTGGTACCAGCGGCGATGACTGTAGAGTTACCAGATCATCCTGACGCAGAACCGAGCGACGTAGCCCCTGAGCCAGAGGAGGTTTTAACCACAGCCGCCGCTCTGCGGCCAGATCATACTTTGCCGACCAGCGCTAACCTGGCTCAGGTGGCGGCCCAGTCTTCCGAGGCAGAGACCGAGCCTCAAGGACAGCCAGAAGCCCCCAATGGTGCCGATCTTCCCCTTGACTTAGATCAGCTACCTAAGGATCCAGAATTGGGAATCATTCGAGTCCGTAACCCTTTGGAAGACCCAGAACTGGGCATCCTCAGAATTCGTCAGCCGCCCAATGGTCTTGACCTGCCAACCCCAGCCCCTCCCAAGATTGCCTTCTTAACGGCTCGCATTACCGCTGCCAACAGCGATAATATCCTGCTAGTGGTGAATGATGTCGGTGGATTGACCGGCGGGACATTTTTCCGCCCGGCTGCCACCCTGGGAATTTATCCCAGCCTGGGGCCAGAAACGGTTTTAATTGGGACTATTGACGTTGGCCTCCAGCGTTACAACAATCAGCCCACCATCAACTACGATGACTGGCGGTTTAGGTTGGGCATTCGCCAGGGGCTTTCGCCTCGTACCTACGGCCAGCTCAACCTTAGCTATCAGGAGCTATTTCGGCCTGGCTCGACGCCATCGCGCTTCTTTGAGAACAAAGCTATTGGGTTAACTCTGGGCCGTCGCGACCCCTTAACCCCCCAACTGGTGTTAGATAGCTACTATCAAATTCAGTTCAACGATGCCCGTTCTCTGTCATCCCCCAGCAGTGGCTCCGTGGTAACTGACTTCAGCCGTCTTTCCCAACTGGTGGGATTTTACCTGAGCTACACCATCAGCCCTCAGTTCGAGACCGGGCTCAGCTACCAACTCAACCTAATTGACTATACGGTTCAGGATCGCTACGACACGGTTCAGCAGTTGCTGGGTCAGGTAGTTTATAACCTCACCCCAAGGGTGCAGTTCAGCCTGTATGGAGGCTGGAGCTTTGGCCGATCGTCTAACCCCAGGGTGCGGTTTGACGACACTATTTTTGGGTTTACCATTGAAGCCACCGTCCCTCTATTCTAGAAATTGACCTAGAAATTGGGATTGGGCGACTACAGGCTGATGACTATCTGCTGGAGCCGGTTGACTATGCGGGATACCGTTGCGGGGGCTGTGGCCCGTGGCCCGTGGCGCTGGCTCAGGTTGTGGGTCATCGCCCTACTCACAGCGGGGGTAGTTGCAGGCTGCGGAACACTGGGGTCGCATCGACTGTCTGGCCAGGCTAAAAGCTATGTTGGCGACCCTACCATTCTGGTGGTGACGACAGAGCCAGCCTTTCCGCCCTTTGCCTACTTGACCAGCGAGAACCAACTCACCGGCTTTGATATTGACCTGATGAACGAGGTAGCCCATCGTTTAGGGCTTGGGATTGATTATGCCTACATCCCCTTTGACGGCCTAATTGCCACCCTGGAGGCCGAAACCGCCGATGCCGCCATCAATGCGATGACCATTACCCGTGAGCGGGAGGAGGCCATTGATTTCTCGCGCCCCTACTTTAAGTCAGGGCTGGCCGTTGCCGTGCCAGCGGGTAACACAGAGATCACGACCCTACAGGATTTGGCAGGCAAAAAGATTGCGGTAAAACTCGGCACTACCGGGGCAGAGATGGCGGCTCAGGTGGCCAATACTCAACTGGTGACCTTTGATTCAGCCGAAAAGGCGATGCTCGACCTCGATAAAGGTAACATCGACGCCGTTATTCAAGATGAGCCCGCCATGCTGGGCATGGTCGATGGCATGAGTTTGCAGAATGTTCAACTGCTGCCAACCCTGCTTACGGAGGAGTACTATGGCATCGGTCTACCACCCGGTTCCCTCAACCAACCTTTCATCAATGCAGCCCTCGACGCCATGATTGCTGACGGCACCTACGAGAGACTGTATCGCCAATGGTTCCGGCGATCGCCCCCACCCCTGCCCGACATGGCTTTTTAAGGCGGCCCTACTCCGACAGGAAATCCACCCCCCGCCCAACTCCCCCCTAAAGGCCTAGCCTAGAGCGAGTCTGCGCCCCCACTACACCATCGGCCACCAACCCTCGACTAGCCTGGAACTGCCTGACCGCCCGATCCGTACCGGGGCCAAAAATGCCATCGGCGGCTACCGCCAGACCGTTGCGGGCTAGCGCCTGCTGTAGGGCGCGCACGTCCTGGCCGGTGGTGAAGGGGTTAGTCAACCGCAATAATCGGGCCTGGGGCGAGGGACTTTGTCCAGTCAAACTGCGTAGCAAGGCCCAGGTTCGTGGCCCCACCACGCCATCGGCCACCAACCCCCGGCTAGCCTGAAACTGCCTGACCGCCCGCTCTGTCCCTGGGCCAAAGATGCCATCGGCGGCTACCGGCAGTCCCGCACGGGCTAGGGCCTGCTGTAGGGCGCGCACATCCGGGCCGCTGGTGAAAGGATTAGTCAGGCGCAACAGCCGGGCTTGAGGTGGCGGAGTTTGAGGTGGCGGAGTTTGAGGTGGCGGAGTTTGGGGCGGCGGAGTTTGGGGTAGTGGGTTTTGTAACAGCGCCCAGGTCTGGGGGCCGATAATGCCATCCACCGTCAGGCCGCGCGATCGCTGAAATTGTTCCACAGCCTGCTTGGTAGCAGGGCCAAAAATGCCATCGGGCACCAGTTGCGCGCCCCAGCGAGCCAACGCGGCCTGGGCCTGTTGCACATCCTGCCCCTGCAGGTAGGGCATTGTGAGCGCCAGCCGGCGCGGGCCAGTGGGGGGCGCACCACTGCCCGGGGCGGAACTCCCCCCGGTGAGCGACGGACGAGCCGCCAGGTAGGCCTGGGCTTCCAGACTGAGGTTAGAGTTAGGATCACGAGTCCGGCCACTGGCCAGATAGCGCTGAGCGGCGGCACTCAGGGCGACCCCCGGCGTCCCAGCCAGAAACACGTTGGCCTCAGAAAGCCGCCGTCGCAGCAGCCCTTCCTCAACCCGACTGCCGGGATTGCGATACAGAATTAGAGCCGGTTCGATATTGTGCCACTCTTGATTACGCAGCACCCGCGAAATGGTCTCAAACCCACGGGATCCATAGAAGCTGGCTCCCAGGTTATACGCAAAGCTGAGAATGGCCCCCCGCTGGTTTTCGTTGAGGTTTTGCCAACCGGGAATACGCGCTTGGGGCGGCAGGTAGGTGCGGGTGATTTGATCTAGCAACAGGTCGTCAGCCTCTTGCTGGGTAATGCGATCGCCCAGCCTAAAGGGCCGACCATTCTTATCACGGGTAGAGCCCCAGCCAATGGTAATCGGTTCGCCACCCGTCTTAGGATCGGGATAGGCCTCCAGACGGGATCCCTCAAAGACCTTAATCAAATCGACACCTGGCAACGGCACCCCAGCCATAGGAATGACCTCCCGCTAAAGTTCGGTGATATGCACTTGCCAGTGTATCGAGTTTTGAGGCTGCTAAAGCTGCCGAGCAGGGGACTAGAGCGGATCAGATGGCAGATCAGAGGCAACTCAATCAGCCTCGGCCAGTGTCCATAAGCCTTCTGGGAAAAGGGGGCAGCCCGCCTGGCTAGACATGGATAGAGCTCGGACTGGCAAGCTGATGAATATGATCCACCAACGCAGCGATGCGTTCAGCCCTCTGTAACATGGCGGCTGAGGCGGGTAAGTCTAGGGCATCATAAATAACCTGTAGCCGGTGCAGCCAGTCATGCTTAAGCAGAGCATTGATGGTATTTTCGCGGCGAATTGCTGCGACTCGCTCCGGTTGCGCGTTTAGTTCCCGGATAACTTCGCTAATGTGCGGTGCATCGAAGGGAATGCGAATAATGGCATCTTCCCAGCTAAAGTATTCGTTAAATATCTGAGTTTCAGGCGGCTCACCAATCATAACCGTGCCGGCAGCGGAGCCCTCAAAAAACCGTGAGGGAATCTCACTTTGGCCTCTGGTGCGCTGAGTGTCGTTAATGAAGGCGCGATTAGCCATAAAATAACGGCTTCGTTTGAGTATATTAGCTAGCAATAGACGGTGTTGCTGAGGATTTTTTACATGAAACGTAATCTGTTTTGAGGCATTTTCAACATTGGGAAGCGAGGTTGTATCGTAATAGTAAAAAATCTCATTCTGCTGGGCCAGTTCCATAAGAGCTCTGTGGGTAATGTCAGAACGGCGACCAATATTGCAGACATCTATACTGCGGAAAGGCTCATCTTTGGTATAAGCACAGAACTTCAGAGCATCTACACCAATGGGTAGATAGGCGCAGGGCTTACCAATGAGTTTGCTCAGGCTTTCGACCCCGTGGTGAAGACCAATGAAGATATAGTCAAAGTCTTTGAGCAGTTCCAGTAAATACTCGCACTCCTTAGTGGTGCAGAAAACTTTTTTGAGTCTCATGATGGATGACTTGAACGGCCAAAACAGCACCTGAAACCCATTGCCCTCGTTCATTTGCCCGATAAAACTCAAGATCGTCGTCTCAGTGAGAATCCTTGCTTTATAAGGGTTTCAGGAGTTTTCTGCACCACCAAGCTCGCACTCTTTGAAATCAGATTCCCAAACTTCGTTAATGTAGCAAACCGCATACTGACAGCGATCTCGCCAGCCCTCAATGGTCTGCAACGCAAAAAATTCATAGGGATTATTAAACGTTGGCAAAAATAAAATATTCTCTTCGTCACAGGAAAGTTTCTCACCTTTTGGGAGAAACTTTCTCGACAAAAAATCTCCCAATTCTCCAGAACGATCTAATAGTCTTGAGGCTTTGAAAATTTTTCTGGCATTTTCAATAGCCTGATGTTCTGAAGGCGTAATTTCAACTAAATGTGAAGCGCCACTACTTTGAATAAAATCTTCATACTCATAAAGCGATGTATGACCTACTAAACTGCTGATTTGACGAAGCGATAAACCGAGCGTTTGCATAGATGTTGTCCTATGGATAGCATGAATTGCTTGCTTAAGATGGGAAATGTCTTAAGTTACAAGAATAACTATGGAACTGAGTTATTCCATAGAGTATCCATTCAAGAGAAAAGTAAATTCACAAAATAAGAAGATATTTATGAAATTGTTTGCTCGTTAACCGCTCTTTCTTAAGCGAACGGTGCCTTCAAATATCAAAGACTGTGTAAGCAAAGTAGTCAAGTAACCTGTCATAGCTATTAAAGGCAATAGATCTACCCTAAACCAGGGGTAGATCTATTGCCTTGTGTTTTTTAAGCCCAGGGCTTGGCTGCTAAGTCTAGCTTAAGCACTAACCGGCGCGGCGACGTCAACCAGAGGTTTGCCGTCAAAATGGCTGGGAATTTCAGCCCCCATGCAGTTCAGGAGCGTGGCTCCCACATCGACAGCACCGCCCTCCTTCAGAGTGGCACCTGGGGCAATGCCTGGCCCCTTAGCCATGAAGAAGCCACGGTTACGGTGGCCGCCAGTGCGGTTGTAGTAAATAGGCCCAATCCGGCCTAAATCTGGGCTATCAACCACATCTGCAATGGCCTCATCCCAGATCACATTTAAGTCGCCGTGGGGCAGTTTGTATTCTTCTTGGTGGGGCGATTGCCGGGTGCGCACAACCTTTTTAACCAGGGGTTTACCGGTTCGGCCATCGGTTAATCGGTAGAAAATATTTTCAATTTCAGTGCAAACAGAGTCGTAGTCAGCGGGGTCTACAATGCCGTTTAATTCTCGGCCTTTCACATTAATCCGAATGTAGCCATCGGAGAAGCCAGGGAGTGCAAATGCCTTCATCTGAGGCCAGAGGGAGGAATAGCACATAACCGGCATATCACCCAGGGGCACACCCTCATTTTTCATTTTGTAGGGAGAACTCAACCCATTTTGATCCCCCTGGAGAAAGGATTTATGGGTCCAGGTATTCCACAGTTTTTTCAGGGGATTAGGTTCATCAAGCTGCCGCCAGAATTCTCCATACCAGCTATTACGAATGTTGCGATGGATAACCGGGCCAGGCGGCTCATGGATGTTGCCCGCTGGCAGGGCATACTTGCCAGGGAAACTATAACGATACATCACCTCACCAATGATCAACATACAGAGATGATCTAGGTGGTTAACATCCATCCCGTGCAGGCCAAAAACGGCGATGTAGGCATCCTCTGGAGCTTGATCAATGAGCTCACCTAGCACTGCATCAATTTTCTCTAGCCCAACCTGAATGGGATCAACATTACCAGGCTTGTGATAGTACTTGTAAAGGGGATGATGGGGCTCACTTAAGTGGAACAGATCATGCCCCAGGGTGTGGGTTTCTCCCATGGCGGTGAGGAATAAATCCCAGGGCCCTTTGGCCATTAGATCCCGATAAATCCGGCCCCGATTTTCAATGCTGTCGTAGACGGACTGGGTTATCCAATCGATATATTTCTGGTTCCATCGGTAACCATTATCATTACGAAAAACAGGATTTTCCCCGTATTTAGTAACAATTTCCTGGAGAGCTGAGGCTGGCAGCGATTCACTTTTGACAAAGGGATGATGCCCGCCCCAGCCAGTAATTTGAATGCCGTCTACATCGTCGCGCACTCGCGATACGGGAACATCAAAGGCGAGTACCCGCCGACCCTCAGCAAATGCATAAAATGGCGCATATTCTTGATAGTCATACCCGCCTTCAACGGAGTCAAACCCAATTTCATAGCGCTCTGGGTGGTAGCTGATGGGATCCCAAAAACCAGTTTTGTCCGGCAAACAGGCGGTTTGCATCATTACCCAAAGGGCTTCGCTAAAGGAAAAGTCAACCTGGCTTTCGGTTTGATAGTTGACCTTTGTTTTTAGGCGACCGTAGACTCCACCATTGCAGATAGATTTTAAACTTTTAAGCTTGCCTTCAGCCATCCAGCGTTCAAGCTGGACTGGATCAGCCGCATCTAGCCCTACGGCAATGACAGGAGGGTTTTTCATGCTATACCTCAGACAACTCCTTAATAAGGAACCAGAAAACCATTATGTGCAGTAGATAACCCAATACAAAAGCTTAGAATTCTAACCTGTTATTAAGCTATGGCCCTGCAACTGTAAACATAAGAGGTTAGACCACAATCGTCCCCTATGAACTACCCCTATGAACTAATTGAAGGGAACTCGAATGCATTCAACACACGCCAACAAAACCCACTAGAGAAGGGTGTCTCAGTCGCTACAGGGTTAACGCATCCAGCAGACGTGATTTAATTAAACAGATTTTCCTTGTCTTCTTCCCGACGGGCAATAGATCCGTAGAATCCCTTACGTAAGGTTTACACATCCCAAAATTTACCTGATCTATTGCGAAGTCTACGTAAAGACTGACCAACGGTAGCTAAGTATACATGAATGCAGGAATACTTGCCCCCTCAGCCTCAATCCCTAGATGGGTGAGCTGTGGCCAGCAACCAAGAACAGCAACACCAGATTGGGCTAGAAAATTAGCTTTGTTGGTTCATACGGCGGATTTTGAGAACGTCCGTCATTTTACGGATTTGGCTAAAGGTTTGATCCAAATGGGCATGGTCACGCACATCCAAGCCCAGGTCAATTTCGGCGGTTTGGCCAGGAAAGGTTTTCACCTGGGCCTTATGAACGTTAATTTGTAGATCCGACAGGTGCGAAAGGATATCCTTCAGGACGCCAACCCGGTCAATCACTTCAATCTTGACTTCCACAGGATAGGTGAGGCGAGAGTTGCTCAGTTCGCCAGGGTTCCAGCTCACCGGAATGAGGCGATCGCCCGGAATATCCGCCACATTGGAACAGCCCTGGCGATGAATAGCAATGCCGCGACTGCCCAGGGATACGCTGCCAATAATCGGTTCGCCAGGTAGGGGATTGCAGCAACCGGCAATGTGGTGCACTAAGCCTTCAACCCCAAAAATGGGTGCTTTTGAGGAACCGGGCCGGGCCTTAGTGGGGCTGGTTATGGCCCCGGCTAGCATCTGGCTGGAGTCTCCCAGGGAAGCTTCCGAGGAAATGGGTTCTAGCGGTTGCTTGGCTTTGACAGATTCTCGCAGGCGGTTGACCACCAGATTGAGCGTCACTTCGCCATAGCCCAGGCCGGCCAGCAAATCCTCGACGGTTTGGTAGTTGCAGCGCTCAGCCGC
>CAYUBC010000149.1:0-7927 GCA_964442885.1 uncultured bacterium
ATCCTACGCAGAGGAACAATCTTTCCAAGAAATCTCCTTATTTTTTGTCGATAGAATTCTTTGGCCGGATTGTGGCAATCCTGTTTACCATTGAAGTAGCGGTGCGTGGAACCTGTGCCTCATGGTTAACGCTGTCTCAACTCCAACGGTCTCTGAGCTTGCTACTGAAGATTTTGTGTCCCCTCTGCCCCTGGATGCTGACTCGCTGACAGAGGTGCAGCTTAGCCTGCCGGTAGAAGAGCCCACCCCAGAGCCGCCGCCCATTTCACCCGTCACCCTCAACCTGGCGGCTCAGGATGTCCGCATGGTGCTGCGGGAGCAGAATGAGCAAAGCCAGATTTTGACCACCAAACTTAACATTCTCTTTGTGGCCAATGGCGCATTGCTGACCAGTCTTAGCATTTCCCGACTGTTGGTTAGCGGCAGCGTGTTTAGCCTGGCCGAGGTGCTGGGGTTTTTGGTCAGCTTCTCGCTGCTGATGCGGGCTTTCCTGCCCCGGCAGGTGGCGGTGACGCCTAACTTGGAGGATCAAAAGTTTCTGGAAACCTATCTAGCTCTCACGGCCCGCGACTACCAACTGCAAATGCTGGTTAACTTAGCAGAAACTTACAATGCCAACAAACAAAGGCTAGAGGATATTTCCCAAAGCTTGAAATATGCCGCTTATACTATCTGGGGCACAACTGCTATCATGCTGGTACACATTCTAGTTATCTATGTGGCCAGGGGTGGTCAACTGCCAGTGATGTAGGTCTCTTTAGGGTTTTGCTAATGGCATTCTCTGATGTGCTAGAAACAATCCGGGTTGTAGAGGATGATCAGGCCGAGGTAGGCTCAGACGGCTCAGAAAAACGAGTTTGTCTGCCTAAGCCCGATGTCAACAACATTACGGTATTGACCGAAAGCCTGCCCAACGAGCCAATTTTGCCCTGGCATCACTTTGATTCTCCCTGGCTGGAGAAAGATGATGCGGCAGCGGAAGAAGCGGCTCAAGCTGAGTCTGAGCGCTCCGAAACTGCTGAGGACGACGCTGTGCAGCAGCTTACTCTGGCCCTAGACGGGGTTGAACCGGCCCCTGGGGCTCCTGCCCCTGCCCAGGACGCTCATCTTCTTAAAGACTCTCTTCTAGAGTCGTCCCCATAACGGCACTGCCTTAATTTTTTCTGCAAGAATTAGAAGCGATTGTTGTCGCTAGAGATGTCTTGCTCGTGTCCTATTCCCGGTTTAGTCGTTGGTCTGGCCAGCTCTGGCGAGGGTTAGCAGGGTTGGGTATGGCTGCAACGGTAGCGATTACTCCCCCGACCCAGGCTGCCGAGCGGATTGAGTTTTTTGTGGGGCCGTTTGAGCCTACCCTGTGGGTAGACGACCTGGCTGCCCTGGCTAAGGATGGCACCGTTACAGCGCGATTTCGACCCTTTGCCAGCCGTCTGAGCCCGGCCCAATTAGAAGAACTGCGGCGGTTCCTGAATTGGGAACTGGATGCCGACCTGGTCACTATCTCCCAATTCACCTACTGGCAGGTGGGGGAGCGGTTTCTGGATCGGATAGGGCAGATAGTGCTGACGGATAGTTCCACCAATGGGTCGCGGGCGTTGCGGTCGGCCTTGATAGCCGCAGCAGCAGAGGGTGACAGCATTACCCCGCTGGAGGTGATGCAAACCTTTCCCCTGGAGACGATCCAGCTTGACTATGGTTTATTGCAGCAAATTATTCAGGAAAATCGGCGCTTTTTTGCAGGCCGGGCTGCCCTGGTCGAGAATTTGCGTGCCCAGGGCCAGGCTGAGGCGATCGCCCTGCCCCCGCCCTCTGCCTTGGTCGAACCTACCGCACCGGGGCCATACTCCTGGCGGGTTGAAAGGCTCACCTTCCAGAATCCACTCCGCGAGGGCGACATTCCCTTTGATCTTTACCTGCCAGAGGGGCAGGTGGCATCTTCACCGGGAGCGACTGGGATACCAGTAGTGGTGATTTCCCACGGGGTGGCATCGGGTCGCGGGGCCTTTACCTACGTTGCCAAGCATTTGGCTTCCCATGGTTACGCGGTCGTCGTCCCGCAGCACGACGACGATAACCTCAAATACGTCGAGTTTTTGGCCGGGGTCAACCGCCCACCCAACCCAATTACGCTGGTCAGCCGTCCCCGCGATATTTCTCTCAGCCTGGATGCCCTGGCCACCCTGGCCCAAACCGACCGCCGCTACGCCCTCCTAGATCTCAACAACGTGGGGGGGCTGGGCCATTCCCTGGGCGGGTTTACGGTGTTGGCGGCGGCGGGGGCCGAGTTTAACTTTGCCCAACTGCGACAAACCTGTTCTCTGGAAGCGCGCGATCGCCCCTCCCTCAATCCCTCTCTGCTGGTTCAGTGCGACCTGCTCGACCTGGAGGCCAGCGCCCCCTTTCAACTGCGGGATCCGCGCATTCGCGCCGTATTTGCGATTAACCCGCCGACTCAGCTTTTCTTTGGTGCTGAGGGATTGGCTGAGGTCACGGTACCCACCCTGTTTGTGGCCGCTATGGCCGATATTGTGGTGCCTGCCATCCCTGAACAAATTGAGCCCTACGGCTGGCTCCAGACCCGCGATCGCTACCTGGTCGCCATCGAAAATGCTACTCACTTTTCGTTTCTAGATGGCAACCCCACCGCTGGCGCTATTCCCCTACCCAGCACTTTGCTTGGCCCAGACCCGCAGCTAGCGCAGCCCTACTTAAAAGCGCTCAGCCTGGCTTTCTTTGACCGCCATTTGCTAGATAACCGCGAGGCCGATGGGCTACTCAGCCAGCCCTATTTGGATTCCCTGGGAACCGAGCCCTTTCAAGTAGCCATCATTCGCCGGTTAGAAACGGCACTGCTGGAATCCGTCGATTAACCTTGCCCCGACCTTTACCAGAGGTTGATGGCATGGACTACCACCAGACCGTAGGTGGGCACGGCCCACCAGCCTTAATGCAGTGACATTCGCGGCTATACCTGTTGATTTGAGCTGAATAGCCATCAATATCAGTCTCAATCCAGAAATCTGCGGTATTCTTTGGGCAACTTCTCTCCCTTGGCAGGCCTATGAAGCGCCGCAGTTTTATTTACAGTATTCTGGTTGTTGCGATCGCCGCCCTCCTCATAGTTGTGCCGCTGGCGTTGCATAGCCAGGCCCAAAGCAGCAGCACCGGCTCCCCACCGTTGCGGGATCTGGTTCAGGAGTACCCATCGGTGGTGATGCCAGAGGCTACAGCCTACTCGGTATTTACCACGGATCCGGCCACCCGGCATCAGGTGTGGTATCGCATTTCCGGTGGGGATGCGCTTTTCCGCCAACGCCTTCGAGTCTTTTTGGAAAATGCTGCCCCTCGGCCTCAAAATCAACTGCCGCCTACGTCAGCCCTGCGCCAGGAGTTGATCTCCAACACGCCGACGGGTTGGTTTGTGTTTCCGGCGGCAACGGGCATTATTACCTACTATTTTGATGGCGATCATCGCACCAGCCCCAATGGCCCGTGGGAAAATGCCTTTGGGCTGAAGGTAACCCGCACCCGGTTTGCCAACGGCAATTTGTATGAGTTGGGCTTTGAAGACCAGGCCAGCCTGGACGACTACAATGACCTGGAGGTGCAAGTCGTCATTATTCAGCCCAGCTAACCTGGCCTCAACGGCGCTAATTCTGTCCCAACCATGACCAAATTCCTTATTTTCTTTCGTCACGGAAAATCCGACTGGGATGCCACCTTGAGCCGCGACCACGACCGACCCGTGGCTGAACGCGGGGTCGTCGCCGCTAAGGCCATGGGCAAGCTGCTGGCCGCAATGGACAAAGTCCCCGATCTGGCGATTACCTCCTCCGCCGTGAGGGCACGTACCACCCTGGAGCTAGCCGCAAAAGCCGGTAATTGGGCCTGTCCAACCGCCGTTACTGAAGACCTCTACGAGGTTGAGGTAGACCAGGTGCTGAACTTCATCCATCAACAAGCGGATAGCTGTAGCTCGCTGATGCTGGTTGGCCATGAGCCCACCTGGTCTGAAACCATTTCCTACCTAATTGGGGGTGGCACGGTGCGCGTGCCTACCGCCGCTATGGCCTGTGTGGAATTTGAGCTAGAAACCTGGTCGCAGATAGACTACGGACGCGGTACACTGCTGTGGCTACTGCCGCCCAAGCTGTTTACCCAGGGGAAACTGGTATAGATAGTGGTGGTGGCAGAAATATCCGGTTACTGGCTAAAGTAACCCTTATGTAAGCAGGAATTCCCCTTCCGCCTTCTGCCTTTCAACACTACAGGGCAACATGATTTATGACGGTTAGCAGTGAGTCCCAGGTTTACCGTTGGAAAAACTTCCGGTGCGCTTACGAGCACTATCCCGCCGCTAACCCCGAGGCGGGCCGTCCTCCGCTGCTGTTGATTCATCCCCTGGGGGTAGGGCTGGCGGGCTGGTTTTGGCATCGGTTTTGTCATGGGATGACGGCTCAGAGTGGCGAGTACGCTCTCTACAATCCCGATTTGCTGGGCTGTGGCCATAGCGATAAACCCAACGTTGCCTACACTCCCAACGACTGGGCCGAGCAGTTGGCCTATTTTATTCGCCAGGTGATTCAAACTCCGGTGATTGCCATCGTCCAGGGGGGTAGCCTGCCCATTGGGCTCAAGCTCTTGGCCCAACCGGGGATGACAGATTGCATATCCGCCCTGGTGCTGAGCGGCCCACCCGGCTGGACGTTGATGACTACCCCCACCTCTGCCCGTCGCCAAAAGCTGCTGTGGAATCTACTCTTTAGCGGCCCGGTGGGGGCTGGGTTCTTTCGCTATGCGCGGCGAGAGGCATTTCTGCAATCCTTCTCCCGCCGCCAACTCTTTGCCCAAGAGGCGGATATTGATCGCCACTGGCTAGACCAGCTTCAGCAAGACGCCAGCGATGCCGCCGGTCGCTACGCGGTCTACTCTTTCCTCGCAGGCTTCTGGCGAGAAGACTACACTGAGGTCATTGCCTCCCTCCAGCTACCAACCCTAGTGCTATTTGGCGATGCCGCCTCCGGCATTAACCGCCTCAGCCGCCAGGATGGCGCTCAAAAACGCCTAGATGACTACCTCCAGCATCTCCCCCAGGCCACCGGGCAGATTATTCCTGGCCGCAATGTGCTGCCCTACGAATCTACCGAGGCGTTTTTGCAGGCCACGGTTTCCTGGCTGGCGACGTTGGGGTAGGACGTGGTGGGCGGTGAGAGTGGGTGGTGAGTAATGGGGTGTTGAGTAGTGGGGTGGTGGGAAAGGGCGGTCATTCTTACCCTGGGCCAGGGACATACATAGCCAGGGCCATGCGTCACGCTAGATCATGACGTCAGGGAGAGGGCAGAAGGCTGGTAGGGGCCAGCCGGGTGAGATGCCTCCAGCCGTTGCACAATCTCCTCGAATAAGGGGCGCAGAGGCCGGGTGGGTTTCATGCAGTCGTGCTGAAGCGCTCGCAGGGCATGGGTTGTGGCTACGGCCTCAGCCGTTACGGGCACTGGGCAGCGCTCCAGTAAATCCTCTAACAAACAGCCAAAGGCTCTAACTTCTAGGCGTTCGAAGGCTGGCCCCAGGGTTGCAGACTGGCGCGGATAGAAGGACGCCGCACCAAAGTCTCCCAGCAGCGCCGTGCCTGTGTCATCGACTAAGGTGTTGTGGGCATAAACATCGCCATGCAGAATGCCCCGCTGGTGCAGATGGGCGACAGCGGCAGCAATGCTGGCGGCAATGCGCAGAGCCCTATCTAGGGAAAATTCCAAGGACTCAGGATAGGTGTCGCGGGTGCAGCTCTCCAGGCTGGGTGGCCCGCCCAAACTGCGGAAGCTGACAGGCACCAGGGGAAACACCAACCCCTGCTTGTCATCAGGATGGTTTGTAACCCGGCCAATGGGGCTGATCAAATTATCGTGGTATCCCGCCGCCAGGCAGGCTCGCATCTCGTCGGCGGGGTAACCATCGCTGGTGATGTCGCCTTTGAACAGCTTGATGGCGACATCCACGACATCGCTATGGGTGTGCCAACGTCCCTTGGAAATAATCCCAGATGCGCCCTGCCCCAGGATTTCCCCTACCATCAGGTTGCTCCAGTCGATAGCGGGCAGGGGGGTGGAGGCTGAAGTTGGAGCAGGCCAGTCGGCACAGAAGGGATTACCCGCATAGGCCAACCAGGCCAGACGGGGTAGCGTCAACAACCAGGCGGGCAACGCCTGGAGCTGGTTGGCGGCCAGGCGAACCAGCTCTAGATTCAGACAAGCGGCCATCTCATCGGGCAGGGTTTGCAGACGATTGCCCGCCAGCATTAGCTTTTGCAGGTGCCTGAGCGACCCCATCGACTGCGGCAGCGTTTCTAACCGGTTGTCCGTCAAAATTAGCCAACGGGTTTGGGGCGGTAGGGCATTCTCCGGCAATGTGGTCAGGCGGTTGGCCTTAAACCCAATCATCGACAGTTGGGGACACCGAGCCAACACCGCTGGCACCGTCTCAAACTGGTTGTGGTTGAGAAACAGCACCTTCAGCCTGTGCAGCAAGGGCAACTGATCCGGCAACGTGCTGAGGTCATTGCTGGATAAGTCCAAAATTTCCAGGGAATCGGCCAAATCAAACAGCGCTGGGGGAAAATCCTCCAGTCCGCAGGCGGCTAAGTTTACCCGGGCAATGCCGCTGAGCTGGCCGCTGTGGAGTTGGTCGAGGGTGTGCATGGCGGTGCGCTAACTGATGCTACTCTGCCCAATGTGGCACCGGAAGTTTTTAGGAGCCGTAAATCTTCAATGTAGTTTTAGTGAGGGAGGTGGGTGCTAGTACCGCTACGCGGAGTTCAAAATTCAAAATGAAAAATTCTTAGGACATCAGTGTTGCAATCGTCCTGAACGGTAGGCTCATTTCTGCCGTAGGGTGCTGGTTGGCTGAACTGTGGCCACTATGCCCCTCAAGTCACCAGGTTTTGCTCCGATTTCACACGGGCCGAGGGGCACAGATCCGCCAGGGTGCAGGCCCCACAGTTGGGGTTGCGGGCCATGCACACGGCTCGTCCGTGGTAAATCAGGCGAATTGACCAGTTTTCCCAGTCGGGCTGGGGCAGCAGCGCCATCAGGTCACGCTCAATCTTAGGCGGGTCGCTGTGCTTGGTTAGCCCCAGGCGGTTGGTCAGCCGCTTAACGTGGGTGTCTACCGTTACTCCGGCGTTGATGCCAAAGCCGTGGGCCAGCACCACATTGGCGGTTTTGCGGGCTACCCCTGGCAGGGTCAGCAGTTCCTCCATCGTAGACGGCACCTCGCCGTTGAACTCGGCGACAATTTTCTGGCAGGCAGCGCGAATGTTTTTGGCCTTGTTGCGGTAAAAGCCGGTGGATTTCACCAGTGCTTCTAACTCTGCCGGGTCAGCCTCGGCAAAGGCGTACACGTTGGGGTAGGTGGCAAACAGGGCCGGGGTGACTTTGTTGACCCGCTCATCGGTGCACTGGGCCGAGAGAATGGTGGCCACCATGAGTTGCAGGGTGGTTTCATAATCTAGCGAGCAGCGGGCGTCGGGATAGAGGTCTTTAAGGCGGCGCAGCACCTCTAAGGCTCGCTGCTTTTTAGGGGGCCGTCGCGGGGTGGTCACTGGCGCAAGTTCTGAAAGATTTCCAACTGAGTGGTGTCGCGCACAATCAAAAACACCCCTAGCCCTAGCAGCAGCACCAGGCCGGTCTGCATTACGTTTTCTTGGATGCGATCGGGCAGGGGCTTGCCGCGCAGGGCTTCAACGAGCAAAAACGCCAGTTGGCCGCCATCCAGCGCAGGCAGAGGCAGAATGTTGATAATAGCCAGGTTAATGCTGATGATGGCCGTAAAAGGAAACAGCATGGCCAGGCTAGACTCGGCCAGCCCTGCCCCCTGTTCCACGATTTTGACCGGCCCGGCTACCTGGCTGGCCATTTCGTTGAAGTTGGTCACCAGC
>CAYUBC010000149.1:7937-8175 GCA_964442885.1 uncultured bacterium
AACCCCCGCACTGTGCGCACCAGCATGTCTTGAAATTGTCGGGCGGCTAGGCTAAACACCTCCAAGGGATTTTTAGGCCGACGATAGCCAAAATCCCCGTTGGGCTGAAGCTGCACGCCGATGACTGCGTTGCCATCGGGGCCAATTTCCGGCGTTACCGACAGGTCTAGCTCCCGCGTGCCTCGCTGCACGGTCAGGTCTACCGGGATGTTAGGGCTTTCCTTAATTAACTGAATGA
>CAYUBC010000150.1:0-8139 GCA_964442885.1 uncultured bacterium
GCAAATCCTTCAGGGAATGCACAGCAAAGTCGCTGTCTCCCCGCAGCATGGAGTCTTCCAATTCCTGGGTAAACAGCCCTTTGTCGCCAATCTTCGACAGCGATACATCCAGCACTTTGTCGCCCTGGGTGTCCATCGTCACCACTTCAAACCGAAGGTCGGGGAAGTGGCGTTGCAGCTCATCGCGTACCCAGTGGGTTTGAATTAAGGCCAACTGGCTTTTGCGAGAGACAATGCGAACGGTGCGGGGAACCGAGGAAACAACCGGGGAGACAGTGGATTGCATGGTCTAAAAACGAGGATTACCTGGTAAACGAGGATTACCTGTAGATGACGAAACATCACCAACCGTAACGGCTTACCGTTACAGGATCTTTAGGTTACAGTAATCCGGTGCCCGAACGGTGCGGCCTGGCGAGATGTTAAGGGGTTGTCACACTTGGCGCTATGATCGAGGGGCAGATGGGGATCGAGACTTTGCACAAGCCGCAGCAGCGAAGGTTGAAACGGTCTGGTCGGTGGCTCTGGGTGAAGCTAGCGATCGCCCCCATCCTGGCCTTTAGTGGGGCTGGCGCTATGCCCCCAGAGGTTGCTCTGGCCCAAGCGCTACGGCCCGAAGTACGCTTTCCCTTTCTGGCCGATCCGCTGGCTGATGTACCGCGCGACCCCCTGCTACCCACGCCACCGGTAGCTCGCCCCCTCAGCCCGCTGGAGCAATACACCCTGGAGCAAGACCTGGATCAATTGGCGGCCCAGGCAGAAGCCCTGGCCCAGAGCGGAGATACCCAGGCCGCTCTGGATTTATGGATTCGCGAGGTGCGGCTGCGTCGCCTGTTGGGGGTTGACCGAGAACTGGCCGCCATCGACCGGGTGGCTTTGCGCTTGCGCGACTTCAATGCCACTGAGCCGCTACAGTTGCTCTCTGTGCGGTTGGACGTAATTGAGCCAACGCTGGATATCAATGCCCCCGCCGATCTGCCCCGGCTGGAGGGCATGGCCAGCACCTACGCCACCCTGGGCGATGTCGAAGCCGCCACCGCCCTACGGCAACGACTGGCCGAGCGAGCCTTAGCAACGGGAGATCGAACCGAGCACCAAACCCAGCTTGAACTCCTGGCCAGCCTCTATGCCGACTGGTTTGACTTTGACCAGGCCGCTGAAACCTACGGTGAACTGGTGCAACTGGCCCAAACCAATGGGGTTTTGGAGGATGAAGTGCGCTTTCTCCGGGCTCATATCAACAATTTAGAACAAGCCCAACAATTCGAGCTGGCTCTGACGGCTCAGCAGCGCCTGCTGACCATTTACAGCAGCACCGAAGCCCTGTGGCCCCTGGTGGCAGAACTCCAGCATCGTATGGCCCAAAATCATCGCCAATTAGGCGATTTAGATACAGCGTCTCGGCAATATCAGGCCGCCTACACCAACGCCATCAGCAATCAGCAATTTGACGTAGCGGCTGAGGCCATTCGCACCCTGGCCAGTCTTTATCGCGAGTTAGAACGCTGGCCGGATGTTGACTATCTTTACCAGCAGTTGCTTTTGGTCGAACGGGAAGCCATCAACGCCTACGGACTGATGGATACCTTCGACCAACTCGGCCAGCTCTACGAGCAATCGGGCGATCCGGAAAGCGCCCTACTCGCCTACCGCGAAGGGCTGATTCTAGCCCGACAGCTAGGCCATCGTCAGGCTTATTTTGAGGAGCAGATTAAGCGGTTGAGTTAATCGATTTCCTCGATAACTCTGGCTTTGCTGGCGGCAAATGTCGAGCACATCGGGCCTCGTGGCTAACCCCTCCCCTGCTGGAGATGTCTCAGGGCTTCTCCCAGGGGAGCGCGATTAAAGCGCTATATCTGGGGGATGTAAGCTATCATCGGAGCCTATGACCGCTAGAGATAGCTCCTATGGCTAATGACTACCAACCCTCGCTGCTCTCCGATGGGGATTTGCGAGCTGCCGATGCCTCCTGGGCCTACAATCGTGCCCCTGGCTCGTCTATCTCTTTGGCTGAACTTCAGGCTTGGCAGCAGCGAGTCGCCCGTTACCAGGAAGAGGTGAGATTGGCTCCCCAGGCCCAACAGGGGCGGCTGTTTGATATGGATGGATCTCCAACTCTGGCCGAGACTCTGGATCCGTTTACCCTAGCGCCCCAAAATGCCGAGTTTTGGCGTGGGCAATTTCAGGAATCTGGGGTACCCGCCCTCTACTTTGTGGTGGATCATCAGGTGCCAGTCCTGCTTTACATCGGTGAAACGGTGAAATCTAACCAGCGCTGGCAGGGCGTGCATGACTGCAAGCGCTACATCCTCAGCTACATCGAAGCGCACCGGGTACATGCTCTGCCCGTGGCGGTGAATATTGGCTTTTGGCCCTACGCCACAGCGGATCGCAAAACTCGCCAGGGGCTAGAACTGGCTCTAATTCGGCGCTGGCGATCGCCCTTTAACAAAGAAAACTGGGCGCTTTGGAGTACGCCCTTTGTCGGCGGCAAACTTGAGGGGTAAGGAAGAGTTAACCCCAGCCGGATGGCAAGGCGGCGATTGTTAAACTCCTCTGGCCAGTCCTTATCTGGCGGGGTTTTCAAGGTATGATTGTGGTTTGAAATTAATGTTTTAAGGTTGCCCACCTCTATTCCACCGTCGCGTCCTATGGTTAATACTGCCGCTGTCTCCCTTCCCCCCCCCGCGCCCAAAGCCATAAAGCACACCCTATCAGTATTGGTAGAAGACGAAGCCGGGGTATTGACTCGTATTGCTGGGCTATTTGCTCGGCGTGGCTTTAACATTGAGAGCCTAGCGGTTGGCCCCGCAGAGAAACCCGGTATTTCCCGCATTACGATGGTGGTACCAGGGGATGACCTGGTGATTGAGCAGTTGACTAAACAACTGTACAAATTGATCAATGTTATCAAAGTTAATGACGTAACCGACACTCCCTGCGTGGAGCGGGAGCTGATGCTGCTGAAGGTCAATGCCACTAGCGCCAACCGTACAGAAGTCATTGAACTGGCTCAAATCTTTCGGGCGCGGGTGGTGGATGTGTCGGAGGATGCTCTTACTTTGGAAGTAGTGGGCGACCCCGGCAAAATGGTGGCTATTCTGCAAGTGCTCAACCGCTTTGGGCTGCGCGAGGTTGCCCGCACCGGCAAAATTGCCCTGCCCCGCGAGTCTGGCGTCAACACCGAATACCTCAAATCCCTGGAACGCAAGCTCCAATAATCTCCCATCTTTCTGCCCCCTCCCCTCCCCTGTCTCCCCATGACCTCCCAAACCACCATCCCCGTCGTCGTCAACGGGGCCTGCGGCAAAATGGGCCGCGAAGTGATTAAAGCCGTTGCCCAGGCCGACGATATGACCTTGGTGGGGGCCATCGACAAAAAGCCCGACCTGGTAGGCCAGGACATTGGCGAAGTGATGGGCCTCCCGCCTCTTGAAGTGCCGGTGATGAGCGACCTGGAGGCGACCCTGGTAATGGCGCAAAGCCAGGGACTGTCGGTCATGGTGGATTTTACCCATCCTGATACGGTTTATCAGTCGGTGCGGGCGGCGATTGCCTATGGAGTGCGTCCAGTGGTGGGCACCACCGGGCTGAGTGCTGAGCAAATTCGCGACCTGGCCGAATTTGCCGATAAAGCCAGTATTGGCTGCCTGGTAATCCCCAACTTTTCCATTGGGGTGGTGCTGATGCAGCAGGCCGCACAACAGGCCGCACAATACTTTGACCATGTGGAAATTATCGAACTGCACCACAACCAAAAGGCCGATGCCCCCAGTGGCACAGCGGTGCAAACCGCCCAAATGCTGGCGGAGGCTCAGAAATCCTTCAATGCCCCTCTAGTTAAAGAAACTGAAACTATTCCCGGCTCCAGGGGTGGGCAAACTGCCGAGGGCATTCACATTCACAGTGTGCGCCTGCCAGGGTTGATTGCCCACCAGGAAATTCTCTTTGGGGCACCGGGGCAGCTTTACACCCTGCGCCACGACACCAGCGATAGAGCCAGCTTTATGCCGGGGGTGCTGCTCTGCATTCGGCAAGTTATGGCGCTCAAGTCGCTCATCTACGGATTGGATAAGATCCTGTAGGGGGATCACCTCCACGCGACAATGGCCCAAGGGTAGAAGCCAGAACTCAGGAGTCAGGAGTCAGCAGGGTAGACGTCAAAATAACGCCGTTACCCAAATTCAACGAATGAACCAACGGCGCAAGTCGGGAAGCCGGTATTTGACCCCAGTTGACGCTACCCATTGGCCTGTCTCTCTTCCATCGCAAAGCCAACGGTTACGCCCGCAATCGCCGCTACCATTAGCCCCAGCTTGTGGGGCAACCCATTGGCCAGCACCGCTACCAGCCCTGCCGTCCCAATCGCCGCCACCATCGGTTGGGTGGTGGCATAGGGCACAACCATGCCGATAAACGTGGCCACCATAGCAAAATCTAACCCCCAGGCCGCCGCATTGGGGAGGAGTTGCCCCACTGTTAGCCCCAGCCAGGTGACAAGCTGCCAGTTGAGATACATGGCGACAGCTGCTCCCAGGTAGTACCAGTGCTTGTAAGGGCTGGGGTCGGGCTGCTGGTAGCGGCGGATGGCAATGGCAAAGGCTTCATCTGTCAGAAAAAAGCCAATCACAGCTTTCCATGACTGAGGTAAATGCTGCACGTGGGGCAGCAAGCTGGCGGCATAGAGCATATGCCGCAGGTTGACGATAACCGTGGTCAGCACAATCAGCGGCAGCGTGCTGCCTGCGGCCAGCAATCCCAACGCAATAAACTGCGAGGAACCAGCAAATACAAAGGCCGACATGCCCAGGGTTGCACCAAAGGATAGCCCACTGCCCTGGGCCAGGGTGCCAAAAATTATCCCAAAGGGAATGGCCCCGATAATCAGCGGGACAATGTCGCGGGCTCCGGCCAGCATCTCCTGCCGGGGCGATCGCACCGCAAAGTCTGACGATAGCGCCAAAAGAAATCTCCTCGAATCGATGATGACTCCTTCCATTTTGAGTTAGAAGAAAGGAGAGGTATCACCGCTTTTTACCAATGGCAGACGCTCCCCAGCAAATTTGTATTCTCGGCGGTGGCTTTGGCGGCCTGTATACGGCCCTGCGCCTGAGCCAACTACCGTGGGAGGGCACCCCGCCCACCATCACCCTGGTAGACCACCGCGATCGCTTCCTGTTTTTGCCCCTGCTCTATGAACTGGTGACGGGCGAGCTAGAAACCTGGGAGGTCGCTCCCCCCTACGCCGATCTGCTGGCGGGCACCCAGGTGCAGTTCCGCCAGGCCGAGGTCGCCGGTATTGATCTGGATCAACAGCGGGTGAGCCTTAGCGATGGCACCCTGTTGACCTACGACCGCCTGGTGCTGGCCCTGGGGGGCAAAACGCCGATGGATATGGCCCCTGGCGTGGCTGAGCACGCCCTCGCCTTCCGTACCCTGCAGGATGCCTACCGGCTGCGACATCGGCTGCGGCTGCTGGCCGCCGCCGATGTCGAGAAGATTCGGGTGGCGGTGGTTGGGGGGGGCTACAGCGGGGTAGAACTGGCCTGCAAGGTAGCCGAACATTTGGGAGATCGCGGTCGGGTACGGCTAATTGAACGGACGGATATGATTCTCCGCACTTCCCCCGCATACAACCGCCAGGCGGCTCAAAAAGTGCTGTCTGACCTGGGCATTTGGGTGGATGTAGAAACCGCCGTAGCCGAAGTCGCCGCTGACACCATCAGCCTCACCTTCCGCGACCAGACGGATATTTTGCCGGTCGATCTAGTGCTGTGGACCGTGGGCACTCGTGTCAACCCGGTCATTGCGGCCCTGCCGCTGAAGCACAACGAGCGCCAACAAGTAGTGGTTATGCCTACCCTGGAAGCGGTGGATTGTCCCGGCGTCTACGCTTTGGGCGATGTGGCCGACTGCCGCGATGCCGAAGGTCAGCAAATGCCGACCACCGCTCAGGTGGCCCTTCAGCAGGCAGATTTTGTCGGGTGGAATATCTGGGCCTCACTCAGCGAGCGACCCCAGCTTCCCTTCCGCTACCGGCACTTGGGCGAAATGCTGACCCTGGGTACCCACCGGGCCACCCTAACCGGCCTGGGGCTTCAACTGGATGGCGAACTGGCCCACGTAGCTCGGCGTCTGGCCTACCTCTACCGGATGCCTACGCTTACCCACCAGGTGCGGGTGGGGCTGAACTGGATGACCAAGCCCCTGCGCGATGTGCTGGAAAGATGAACACGATGGCTTTCTCTTCTTTGCCCCAGGTGATTTTTCTAGACGCTGTTGGCACCCTGTTTGGGGTGGCTGGCAGCGTTGGTGATATCTACGCTGATCTGGCTCGGCAGCATGGCGTTGAGGCCGAGCCGGGGGCCGTCAATCAGGCTTTCTTCCGAGCCTTCAAGGCGGCTCCAGCGATGACCTTTCCTGGCTTAGACCCAGCTCTGGTGCCCCAGGGGGAGTACCAGTGGTGGCGTATGGTGGCCCAGCAAACCTTTAGTAGTGCTGGAGTGCTGGATTATTTCGTAGACTTTGACCGCTTTTTTGATGATTTGTACGGCCACTTTGCCACCGCCACACCCTGGGCGCTCTACCCAGATGTCCTGGCGGCACTACAGCGCTGGCAGCGGCGGGGTATTCAGCTCGGCATCATCTCCAATTTCGACTCGCGCCTCTATCGAGTGCTGGACGCCCTCCAGCTAACTGACTATTTTCAGTCCGTTACTATTTCGTCGGAGGCAGGAGCAGCCAAGCCCGATCCGCTGATTTTTGCCACGGCCCTGCAAAAGCACTTTTGCGATGCGTCCCAAGCCTGGCACATTGGCGACAGTAAACAGGATGATGTGGAGGGTGCCAGAGCCGCAGGTCTACGAGGCATTTGGCTCAAGCGGTAAGGTTTAGGGGTATGCTGCGCGAATGTGTCCTAAGAAGACCAATCTTGAGAGCAGGGTGCATTCGCACTACAATACACCCCACAAAAGCTGGGATTTTTGGTCTTGAGAGGCCCCCAAGCAGCGTCCGACATGGCTTGGAGGCCTAACCAACTACAGGAAACCAACTACAGAAACTTACTGGCCATGCCAATGAGTCCGGCCAGTTGCCCCAAATCCACTTCGCCGCTCAGCACCTTTTGCAGTAAGCCGCCACCCTGGGCGTTTGATCCTTTGACCAAAAATTGGGCAATTAGTGGGGTAATATTTCTGACCATCGCCGGGTCAGCTCCTACTCGCTGGGCGATCGCCAGTACCTGCTCAGAGCCCATCAGTTGCTCCACCGCTCCGCTAGAGGCGACGGATTGCAGTACCCCAATCAGCGAACCCGCATCGCCCTTGGTTTGCAGCAGGTCTTGAATATTTCTGGCGATATCGCCAATCTGGTTATTTTCCACCGGAGCCTGGTTCAACGCTCCCAGGAGAGAACCCACCAGGCCGCTGCTGGCTTCGGTATCGGCGCTGGCAATTGCCTGATTGACCATGCCCATCAAATCCATCCTCATCACCCTCGCTAGGTTTCCTCACATAGGGTAAGCCCTTCGCCGAGGGACAGCAAGCCACCCTTAGGAAGAAGAGGGCTGAATGAGTTGCGCAATTTGGCTTTCCATATCCTTAAGCAGGCTGCTAACGGCCAGCAGGGTATCGGTGGAGGTGGTCTCCAGGTTCAGGGTTTGGCGAGCCCGGTCACGAATGGCAGTAATGCGTTGCTGCAAGGTTTGGGCCATGCTCAGGGCATCTCGCCCCAGTTGCTCAATCTGCTGCTGCTGGTAAAACTTCAGAGCGGCTCCCCGCAAAACCTGGAGGGTGGCTTCTTCGCCGTGGCTACCGGCCATCAGCCGCAGCCGCAGCAGCACCCGTTCTTGCTGGTAGAGTCGCTCAATTTCCACCTGTTTAGCGGTGTTGGTGGGCAAGAGCGGCAGGTGGGTCAGGCGCTTTAGTTCGTTAATCACGCTCTGGAATAGATCCAGACTGAGGTCGTCGAGTACGGCCTGCACAACACCGTCTTGGCTACGCAGCACCCGCCCAGTCTGAGGTTGCCGCTCAAAGTAGAGGCGACCAATGCCCTGGGTCAAGACCTGATGCAGTAACGCTTCCAGCAGTGGCTTGGGGGGCAACTGGCCCAAGGGAGCGAGTCCTGAATCACTGTAATGAG
>CAYUBC010000151.1:0-8110 GCA_964442885.1 uncultured bacterium
CCATGGACAGGGCGCGGGTAGAAAAGTCGGCCCCCAGGGGAATGATGCCATCAAAGGAAACCAGGGCGGTCATTCGCATCAGCGATTCGCTGCTGTAGTCGCCCAGGGCGGCCAGAAAATCTCCCAAACTATCGCCAGGAATGCCGCTAATTTTGCAGAAGGCCACCACTTCTGCCACCAGCTTGACCACCAGGTCAATGGTTTGGGCCTTTTCGGGCTTGGGGGAAAGATTTTTGAGAAAACCCAGGAAGGTGTCCTGGCCGATGCGGTTAGCCAGGGCGGCGGCCCCCAACAGCCCAGAGGCCGAATCGACGGTTTCGTAAAGCCAGAGAGCGGTTTGGTAGCCCTGCTTTTTGTCGTTAAAGAGGGCAATGGCCCGTTCACCAATGGCCTGCACCATGGCCTCGTCAGTTTCCCCAGTCACGGTCTTAATGGTGTTGTCAAACCCCACCAGGTTGTTCCACTGGCCAGGGATAAACACATCCAGGGTTTTCAGTGCTCTGACGGTCAGGCCACCCGTAGGCAAATGATCCACAATCTCGTATATCTTTTTGCTCATAGTTAACTCCTTTTTCTAAGGACGGGCTTTGAGTTTGGGAGAAAGGCAAGCGGGGGAGTTAGGGATTTGGGTTAACCCATCAGGAGGCAGGCTGAGGGCTCGGTGCCAGACTGGGCATCTCCACCCGGGGCAGCTTAACGCCAGTTTTGGGAGCGGGTTTAGCAGGGGTTGAGGCGGTAGGGCTGTTGGCCACCGGGGGGGCAGATTGAGCCGGAGCGGCACTGGCGGCCACGGGTGCGCCCTTGAGCTGCGCCAGACCCTTCAGATCAAACTTTTGCAGCCACACTACTCGGTCTTCTTTGCTGAAGGCAGGATCGCGGGAGAGTACCTTGACCTGATAGCGACCATTCACCAAAATGCCGGTAGCCGTAGTGCCCTGATCCACCGCCGGATAGCCCGCCACCTGCTCGGTTGCCCCGTTGTACTTGGCGGCAGCGGTAGGCAGGCTAGTCGTGTCGTTAATGGTCAGCATGGCCAGGGTTGTATCCCCTTTTTGCAGCTTGTATTCCGCAAACCCTTTTTTCTCTTGGTAGGGAATGACGTTATACTCGCCCTGATCGCCGGGAAAAAATTGGTTAAAGGTGCCTCCTTTTTCCGCCTTCTTGGCGACAGCGGCTGGAGCCCGAAAGCCCGTCGTGTCCTTTTGTACCTGGTCATACTTAGATGGTGCCGACGCACAGGAGGCTACCAGCAAAACCAGACAAATCAGCAGTGGTGCCAAGCGCTTTAACCAGCCAGTTTGAAACATAAGTGTCTCCTTTACCGAAGAAAACAGGGGAAAGAGGTTAGATTCAGGCCAGAAGCCCGCAGCAGTGGCTCGATGCCCATCACTGACCCAGAATCATCACTGACCATGCCACGGAAAAATAAAGCTTTCCTAAGCCGAAAATATTTGTTAATACGCAAAAACACGCCCATACCCTACGCTGCACCGATGGGCCTACTGTAGACCCAGAGCAGGCTGAACGTCCCATCCTCAGGATAGATTTTGCCTACCGTTCAGCCTGTCCTTCGCAGCGGCTATAGCTCCAGGGCTTCCTTGAGTTTGGCCAGGGCGGCGGCTTCCTTGTCGCTGACCTTGTTGCCGGAACCAAACAATCCACTGCCTGCCGCTTCAGCAACGGCCTGGCCACAGGTATAGACGAATTGCTTATACTCGGCAATCTCTTCGGGCGTCGCCTTCCCATCCACCACCTGCAGGGCCGCATGGATAGTGGCGATCGCATTGTCTACCACCGCCCCAGACTGCACATCCTCAGGCTTGATGTCGGGCTTTTCGAGCTTAACCTGACCGCTTTTCATGGTCTCTTCGGCAAAGGCCGCCTGGATGATGCTGTTAGCGGGGTACTTTTGCGCAGCGCCAGCAATTTCCTTAGACATGGCTGCCGCTTCAATGGCCGTAGACACAATGCCCATGTCGATCATAGCCACCGCTAGTCCGGTCATCATCGGAGCCGTAACAATGGCTTGCAGTTCCTCAGTGGTGTAATCAGCCATAACTCACCTCAGCGAAATGGGGGACTACCTTAGCAAACGCTATGCAGGTTAAGAGAAGACCATTGGGGCGCAATCAGCCTGCTAACCCTGGCCACGGTCACGCAGCCACCACCAGTCTGAACCTGGCCTGACCTGGTCAGGTGCAAGGTAGTAACCTCCACCACTGCGGTCTTTGATGGCCAAGGTTAAAATTAGGTCGGTACAAAGACATCTATATAAATGCGTCTATAGACTTGTTGAGTTACCTCCTCTAGCCATTAGCCGCGCTGATTTTTCTCCATTCATTGCCTCCCAAGGACTCACTATGGTTACCGTCACTGATTCTCCCTACACCCAGGAGCAGATCAAGATTTGGCTACGGGGCCTGCTTACCCTGGCCTGGGCCGATGGCGATTTTGACGACGACGAAAAAGCCCTCATTGTCGCCATTACCCAAGACGAACTAGCCCCTTGCATTAACTTTGACAACTTTGAGCCAGTTACGCCTGAAGAGTTATCTACCGCGCTGGGAACTAACCGCGATGCCGCCGAAAACTTTCTCCGTATGGCGGTCATGGTGGCCCTGGCCGATGGGGTGTACTCCCTGGAAGAGGATCGACAACTCCAGTCGTTTTGTGAGGTGCTAGGGCTAGAAACCGGGGTACTTTCCTCCGTGCGCTCTACCCTTTACGCCGTTGCAGCGGGGCCAGCCTCAGCCCTGCCAGCTCCAACCGGCCCCGACAGCAAACTCGACCCGCTCAAACCCGCCCGCGAATGGCTAGATCAGCTTGAAGTTCACGACCCTCGCCTGGCCCGGTTTGTGTGCAAACTGATTCCCTCCCAGTGCCCCTTTGAGCGTGACGTCGTGCTGTTCAAGAAAAAACTGGTGCACATTCCGGCCATGTGCAAGCTCAACCCCCTCTACGACCAACTGGTAGGGCTGCGGTTTCGGGCGCTCTCCTATCTGGCTGACGAGTGCGGTGAGGATGTAACGCCCCTGCTCTAGGGTGAGGGACCAAGGCCTGGACTGGCTGGAACGATAATCTCCGTAGAATTGACGACAGTGGTCGCTCTTTACGCCGGGCAGGTGGGCATCTTAGGTACCTACACCTGTCAGGATGCACCTTTCCCAGAGCGCCACTGTCATCCCATTCTGCCACCCTGTGAAAGCTCCCTTCATTGCCCTTAAACACCGCCTTAGAACCGTTCTCTCTTCAGGCATTTCCCTGTCGTCTAAGGGTAAAGCCCTGGCGACGGGCAGTAAAATTATCCTTCTGTCAAGCCTGGTCACCAGTTTGTGGGTTACCGCCATAAAAGAGCTGGGGGTATTTGAGCCGGGGGAACTGTTTGTGTTTGACTATCTCGTTAGGCTGCAACCCGACCAGGACTTTAACCCCCGCCTTACCATCATTGGCATTACCGAGGGGGATCTGCATCAGTACGGTTGGCCCCTATCCGACCAGGTGCTGGCGGAGCTGCTGGCCACGGTTCAGGCCCACCAGCCCCGAGTCGTGGGGCTGGATTTGTATCGCAACACGGCCCGTCCGCCAGGAACTACGGCTCTGGTTGAGCAACTGGCGGCCAAAAACCTGATTGCCATTGAGAATGTCGGCTACACCCCCACCGGCAGCGAAGTTCCACCGCCGCCTTCGGTGGAACGCGAGCGGGTGGGCTTTAACGACTTTCCGACCGACGCCGATGGCGTGATCCGTCGCAATCTGCTATTCGTGCGGGGGCAGCCCTACAGCTACTACTCCTTTGGGCTGCGGGTGGTGCTGGCCGATAGTCTGGATTCACCCCTGCCCCTGCGGGCTGAGGAGCACCACCTCTATATCGGCAATATTCCGATTCCGGTGCTGACCCAGAGCGATGGCGGCTACCAGGCTGTAGACAGTCGGGGATATCAAATCTTGCTGCGCTACCCCAGTCGCCATTGGCCTGGTCGCCAGCTTTCAATGAGGCAGGTGCTCAGCCACCAGTTTGAGCCGAGCTGGCTAAAGGATCAGGTCGTGCTGATTGGCACCACCGCCCCCAGCTTAAAAGATCGCTTTTATACTCCCTTTAGCTTTAGTCAGGACGAAGCCTTCACCATGCCAGGGGTGATGATTCATGCCCAAATGATCAGTCAGCTCTTAGACCTGCTGGAGGGGCGGCCAGCCCTGTATCGCTTTCTCTCGCCCTGGGCCGAGGGGCTGTGGTTGGGGGTTTGGTGCCTGGTGGCCGGGGGCCTGGCCTGGCTGGTGCGCTGGCCCAGCCTGCTGTTGGGCGCTACCCTGCTGTTCGGCCTGGGCGTGGGGAGCGCTGGCTGGGTAGCGGTTCACCACCTGGTGTGGCTGCCCGTGGTAGAACCCATCACAGGTGGGGTAGCCACCACAGCGGCTGTGATTGCCTATAAGCTGTTTTACCGCAGCACCCACGATGACCTCACCGGCCTGCCTAACCGAGAAGCCTTAATGGGCAGCCTTGACAGGGCGCTGCGCCAGCAGCTAACGGAGGGTGCCCACCCCCCGGTGATTGTGGCGTTTATGGGGCTTGATCGCTTTAGGGCAATTAACGAGAGCCTGGGACATCAAGCCGGGGATCAGGTGCTATGCACAATGGCCCAGCGCCTGATTCAGCATATGCCCCGCGACGCTAAAGTAGCTCGGGTTGGCGGGGATGAGTTTGCGCTGTTGCTCACTACCCTGGGGTGGAGCCAGGCCAGACAGGCTATCGATACGCTCCAGTACACGCTGTCAGAGCCCATTACCCTGCAGGGGCAAAAATTACCCAGCACCCTCAGCATGGGGATCGCCATCAGCCAGGCCGGGCCGCAGCACAAGCCAGTTGACCTGTTACGCGATGCGCACACGGCCATGTACCGGGCTAAGACCCTGGGCCAATCGCGTTTTGAGATCTTTGCCTCTGGCATGCTGACCGAAGCCGTCAACCGCCTCAACCTGGAGAGTGATCTAATCAGCGCTCTAGACAATCAGGAATTTCTGCTCTACTACCAGCCGATTATTCGGCTGCAAACCGGCGAACTGTCTGGCTTTGAGGCTCTGGTGCGCTGGCAGCAAAAAGACCGCGGCCTGGTCATGCCTGGGGCCTTTATTGCCGCCGCTGAAGAAACAGGCCTGATTGTGCCCCTGGGCCAGTGGATTTTTCGAGCCGCCTGTCACCAACTGCGGTGCTGGCACGATAGATTTCCTCAATATCCGCCATTAACCATGAGCGTAAATCTGTCGAATCGGCAGTTTGCCCAGCCAGATCTGGTTGACCACATCCAGGCGGCCCTGGAGGATACCCAGGTGAGGGGCGACTGTGTGCGGTTAGAAATCACCGAAAGCATGGTGATGGGCGATGTGGATGCCGCCATTGACCTGATGCTCAGGCTCAAGGCATTGGACTTGAAATTGGCGATCGATGATTTTGGCACGGGCTATTCCTCTCTCAGCTACCTGCACCGATTTCCAATGGATGCCCTCAAGGTGGATAAATCCTTTGTGGGTCGGCTAGAAAAAAGCCACGACGACCGAGCGATTATCCACACCATCCTTACCCTGGGGCGGCAGCTCGGCCTGGAGGTAATCGCAGAGGGGGTTGAAACCCTGGCCCAAGTCAAACTACTTCAGCAGGGCCAGTGTGACTATGGCCAGGGCTATTTCTTTGCCCGCCCGATGCCAGCGGAAGCCGCCCAAGCTCTACTGGCTCAGCGGTTAAGCCAACCTCGTTACAAATCTTGAATAATCATTGATCTTGCCCATTAACTTCCATTCTCAACTGGTCTACAATGATCCCATTAGCAGCACCCTTTTAATCTCTGCCCCAACTTTGAGTGTTTAGGAGCTAGTTCTTAGCTCTCACATGTTCAGCGGCTTGTTAACCAAACTCTTTAATTTACCCATGTCAACCTCCGTCAGCGAAGCCACCTTTGAGTCTGTCGTCCTAGCTTCAGATGTGCCAGTACTCCTTCACTTTTGGGCGCCCTGGTGCGGGATTTGTAAGATGATTACGCCGCTACTAAATCATTTCCAGGCTGAATGGGAGGGTCAGGTTCGCGTTGTCGATATCAATGCCGATGAAAACCTGCGCCTGGCCAATGCCTATCGCCTGTCTACGCTGCCAACGCTGCTCTTTATTGAGGCGGGGGAGGTGCTTCAACGCCTAGACACCTTTCGCGGTAAAGAAGAGATGCGGTTGACGCTCGACACGTTTATGCGCCAGCGCACCCTGAGCTACGACCTGCCGCCGCTGGTGCGGGTGTATCCTCAGTCCTAGCGGCGTCGGGCCGGGGCACTCATGCTGCCCCGTCGTCTGTTAGGGCGTCTTAACATAGCCTTCAATCAACAAATCCTCCCCAATAGATCGATAGGTCAGATGGTGGAGGCTAATGGCATCAGCCATGTGGGTGATGCCCAAGTCGCCGACGGGGGTTGGGGCCGTTTGCCCTCCCACCAGCTTGGGGGCCACAAAGGCCCAAACTTTGTCGATAATTTGGTCTTTGATGGCCTGAGCAGCCAGGGTGCCGCCACATTCCCACAGCACCAGGCCATAGCCCCGGTTGTAGAGCTGCTGGGTAATAGCCTGGGGCGTTAGAGAGGCAAGGCGGATCACGGCTACCCCGGCCTGGGTAAGGGCGTCGGCCCGTTCTGCCGGGGCCTCCAGACTGGTAAACACTAGCGTGGGGGCGACCTGAGTTTGCCAGAGCTTAGCCCGCAGTGGCAAATCAAGCTGGCGGCTCATGACCACGCGGGTGGGGTTATGGCCCTGCCCGTGGCTGGTGAGTTGGGGATCATCGCAGCGTACCGTGTTGCCGCCGACCACCACGGCATCGCAGGTCGCCCGCAGTCGGTGCACTTCAGCCCTGGCCAGGTCGCCAGTAACCCACTGGCTATGGCCGGTGGGGGTGGCAATCTTGCCATCCAGGGTCATGGCAAATTTAAGCAGTCCCAGGGGGCGCTGGTGCAAAATCCGCCAGACAAACCCTTCGTTGAGGCGCTGGCAGGCCTCTTCTTCTACCCCTACAACCACCTCAATGCCCGCCTGGCGCAACCGCTCCAGGCCCCGGCCCGAAACCCGTGGGTCAGGGTCTACCATGCCCGCCACCACTCGCGTGATCCCGGCTTTGATAATCGCTTCGGTACAGGGCGGGGTGCGGCCCCTATGGTTGCAGGGTTCTAAATTGACGTAGAGGGTCGCGCCCTGGGCCGCCGTTCCCGCCTGTCTGAGGGCAAACACTTCGGCGTGGGGCTGTCCGGCACCGGGATGAAAGCCCTCTCCTACAACTTGCCCATGCTTGACAATCACCGAGCCCACCATCGGGTTAGGCGCGGTTTGGCCAGCCGCTTGACGGGCTAGCTCCAGGCAGCGGGTCATCCATTGGGGCGAGTCCTCAGGGGGTGAGGCGGGCTGAGCAGAGTCGTAAGGGAACAAGGGACTGATTCTAAAGGGACTGATTCTAAAGGAGTTACCGACGCTACACC
Organism: uncultured bacterium; assembly: GCA_964442885.1. Classification (GTDB taxonomy): domain Bacteria; phylum Cyanobacteriota; class Cyanobacteriia; order Phormidesmidales; family Phormidesmidaceae; genus Nodosilinea. The sequence goes on from CAYUBC010000151.1 coordinate 7,501, forward strand.
GAGTATAGAACAAGGGCATGGCCGCATCTCAGCCGCCCCCTGCCCCACCCTTTGACCAGCGACAGGACTGGCCCAGCCCAGCCGCTTCGCAACCTTAGGTAAGGTAAACTAACCCTATCGATCGTGTGAGTGTGAGTGAGTGACTGTGATTCCTCCTGTTGACCTGACGGAGCAGTTTAAAAGCATCCAAACTGAAGTGAATGCGGCTGTAGCGGAGGTTCTGGCTTCCGGACAGTACATCAATGGGCCGGTGGTGCAGTCCTTTGCTGACGCCTTTGGCCAGTATGTGGGCACTGACCATTGTGTGGTGTGTAACTCCGGCACCGATGCCCTTTTCCTGGCCCTGCGGGCGCTCAACATTGGCCCTGGGGATGAGGTGATTACCTCCCCTTTCACCTTTATTGCTACCGCTGAAACTATCAGCGCCGTGGGGGCTACGCCGGTGTTTGTGGATATTGACCCGGCCACATTCAACCTGGATGTCACCCAAATTGAGGCGGCCATTAGCGATCGCACCCGTGCCATCATGCCCGTGCATCTGTTTGGTCGCCCGGTAGACCTGGGGCCAATTCTCGACCTGGCTACCCGCTACAACCTGAGGGTGATTGAA
>CAYUBC010000152.1:0-974 GCA_964442885.1 uncultured bacterium
GGCAAATCCACTCAGCTTCGGCAGTTGCAGGCTTATTTGGTCGGCCACAATGGTTTTCAGCACCTACAGAAACAGAGGATTGTGCCCCAACTGCTAACCACCCGCGAACCCGGCGGCACCGACCTGGGCCTGGAGCTGCGGCATCTGCTGCTGAACTACCACGGCGAGGTGCCGATGGCCTCACGGGCTGAGCTATTGCTCTATGCCGCTGACCGGGCCCAGCACGTGGACGCGGTGATTCGCCCCGCCCTGGCCGAGGGCTCCTGGGTGCTGTGCGATCGCTTCACCGACTCAACCGTGGCCTACCAGGGTTACGGGCGGGGGCTGGATCTGACGCTCATCGAGCAGCTTAACCAGGTTGCCACAGGGGGACTGCGACCTGATTTGACCCTCTGGCTAAAATTGACTGCTGAGCAGGGGTTGGCACGGGCCCAGCAGCGAGGGCAGCAAGATCGCATGGAGCAGGCCGATCTAGCCTTTCACCAGCGGGTGCAGCAGGGGTTTGAAACCCTGGCTCGGCAGCGGCCCCAGCAGCGGGCCACGATTGATGCCGCCCAATCCCTGGCGACGGTGGCCATAGCTATTCAGACGGTTGTTGAGGAATATCTAAGGCAATGGTACAGGCCCTATTTGCCGACCTGATTGGTCAAGACACTGCCATTGCCCTGCTCAGCCGGGCGGTAGAGCAGGGTAGGATTGCGCCAGCCTACCTCTTTGCTGGGCCAGCTGGGGTGGGGCGCAGGCTGGGGGCAGAGCGCTTTGCAGAGGTGCTGCTGACCCCTGACTTGGCCTCACTTGCGGCGTCTTCCCCCAATCCAGTGCTGCGGCGACGGATTGGCCAGCGCAACCATCCCGACTTGCTCTGGGTAGAGCCCACTTACCTGCACCAGGGGCAAATGATCCCCGCCTCGGCGGCGGCGGCGCAGGGGATTACTCGCAAGAGCCCGCCCCAAACTCGCCTGGAGCAGGTGCGG
>CAYUBC010000152.1:984-8079 GCA_964442885.1 uncultured bacterium
GGTGCGGCAGGTAGCGCAGTTTCTCAGTCGTCCGCCGCTGGAGTCGCCACGGGCGGTGGTGGTGCTAGAAGCGGCTGAAACCATGGCCGAGGCCGCCGCCAATGGCCTGCTAAAAACCCTGGAAGAACCGGGACAGGCCACGATTGTGCTGCTGGCCCCTGGCCCCCAATCCCTATTGCCGACGCTGGTGTCTCGCTGCCAGACGATTGCCTTTCAGCGGCTTAATGCCACGGATATGGCGGCGGTTTTGCAGCAGCAGGGGCAGACAGCAGCCGGGCAGCAGCCTGAGATTTTAGCCATGGCTCAGGGTAGCCCAGGCCAGGCGATCTCCGCCTACCAGCAGCTTCAGGCGATTCCTCCCGACCTGTTGCAGGCCCTCCAGCATCCACCCCGTAGCCTGCGGCAGGCGCTGGAACAGGGCCGCCAGGTGGCCAAAACCCTGGATGCAGAATCGCAACTCTGGCTGTTAGATTACCTGCTCAACTGGTACTGGCAGACCCAGCCAACCGCCAGCCAGCACTGGCTACCACAACTGGAGCAAGCCAAAGGCTACCTGCGCCGCTTTGTGCAGCCTCGTCTGGTTTGGGAGGTGTTGTTGATGCAGCTTTGGGCCGCAGAGACAGTTTAACTTCGGCCTGGGATAGGTTTTAATACGGTATAACGCAATCGCACCCTTCCAGAGGCACTGTCTGACTATGATGCTCAAGTCTACGACTCGCCACGTTCATATCTACACGGCCACGGTTGAAAATAATGAACTGGTACCCAACGACGAACGCCTGACCCTCGATATTGACCCCGACAACGAGTTCAACTGGCCAGAGGACGCCCTCAAGGCGATCTACACTGAATTTGATCGCCTGGTCGATGCGGCTGAGGGCGAAGCGTTAACGGACTACAATTTGCGGCGCATTGGCTCTGATCTGGAGCATTTTATTAAGGAATTGCTGAAGCAAGGCGCGATTAGCTACAACCTGAAGAGTCGTGCCCTAAACTACAGCATGGGCTTACCCCAGGTTGTGGCCAAGTCGTCGGATCCGGCTTAATGCTGACCTACCATCTGACCAGGCCAGCTGCGAATACCGGGGTAGAAGTGAGTTGGATAAGATGGTCATAGCTCTTTACAGACCTGCCGGATGGTGATCCAGTGCTCTAACCCGACCTGTCGAGCCATGGCGACTCTGCCGGTTGGTCGCTGTCAGGTTTGCCAAACGCCGCTGCCATACCGCTTTTTGTTAGCCGTGGGCGACCCTGGTTTAGAACTGCCTCCCTACACGGTGGTGGCAGGGCGCTACCAGGTCTGGCAGCACCCCATTTGGCTGGATACTCAACCCGATGCGGTCATTAAGTCGCTAGAGGTCATTCCACCGTCCCTGTTGCCCTACCTGCGGCTGTCCGATTTAGCGCAGTTTATCCCCCGGCCCTACTATTACCTGACCCCAGAGGACGGTTCCCTGACCTCGCCAGTGCTGCTGCTGGATGCTGCCCCCATTGGCCTCAGCCTGACTGAGGCCGATCATATTCAGGCCCACTTGCTGCCCACCCTAAACCAGGCGTGGGGAGCGGGCACGGCAATTCAGCAACTCAACTGGTTGCGGCAGGTGGCCCTGCTCTGGTCTGCCTTGAGCCAGGAGCAGGTGGCGGCTACGCTGCTGGCCCCGGCTCAACTGCGGGTTGATCAGTCGCTGCTGCGGATAACGACCCTGGTGGCTGATCAGGCCAGCCCTGTGCCGGTAACCCTGGTCAGCCTGGGGCAACAATGGCACGCTCTGGCCCAGGCCGCTCAGCCCTCTGTGCGGGGCTACCTGACCTGGTTGGCCACAGCTCTGATGCAGGGCACGGTGTCCACCAGCGCCGAACTGATGGCTGAGCTGGAGCAGGCCATTCAAACCCTGGCCCAGGGGCTGTCGGTAACGGTGGACTGGGTGGCGGATACAGATCAGGGGCCGAGCCGCGATCGCAACGAAGACGCCTGCTATCCCCAGGGGCAGGCCCAGCAGCAGGTGCTAATCGGCCAGGGGGGTGAGGCTCAAACGCTACCCCTGTTGCTGGTGTGCGATGGCATTGGCGGCCACGAGCAGGGCAATGTGGCCTCCCAAACCGCTATCAAACTGCTGCTGGAGGAATTGCAGCCCCTGGCCCAGCAGCCCGACCTCAGCCCTACAGTGGTAGCCCAGCGCTTGAAGCAGGCCATTACCCTGGCCAACAATGCCATCTCCAGCCGCAATAACGACGAACAGCGCTCAGCCCGGGCCCGCATGGGGACGACGGTGGTGGTGGCGCTGGTGCACTTTCCCTACGTGTCCATTGCCCACCTGGGGGATAGTCGGGCCTACCGGGTCAGTCTCCAGACTGGCTACCAAATCACCCTAGATGATGATGTGGCGTCTCGCGAGGCGCACCTGGGCTATGCCCTCTACCAGGAGGCGGTCCACATGCCCGGTGGGGGGGCTTTAGTGCAGGCCCTAGGCATTAATGATTCGGGCTACCTCTACCCAACGGTGCAGCATCTCTGTATTGATGATCCCTGTGTGCTATTGCTTTGCTCCGATGGGCTGAGCGACTACGACCGGGTGGATGCCCTGTGGCCCTATACGGCGCGATCCCTGGTCGGCAACGCCACAGCGCTGGCCCCGGTGGCTCAGCAGCTCATTCAGCAGGCCAACCGCCTGAATGGTCACGACAACGTGACCGTTGGGTTAATGCGGTTTCTGGCCCAAACCACCAGCCTGCCTACCCTACCGGCCCAGCAGCTGCGTCCCCAGAGCAACACGGCTACCCCGGCTTTAGTTGCTCCCACAGAGGTAGCTTCCGTGCCCGTGGGAACAACGCCCCTGGCCCAGCCGGTAGCTCGGCGATCCTGGGGGCGATGGCTGGGGGGAACGGCGGCCGCCCTGTTAGTCCTGGGCGGGGCAGGATGGACTTACTGGTCACGCCAGCCTCAGCCCGTGGCCCTGACCCCGGTGCTCGACACCTGGCCAGCGGCTGATCTGGCTGGGCAATCGCTGTTGCCGCTGGGCCTGGCCCTGACCGTTGATATTGCAGTGGGCTCATTTTGGCAGGTCAGTGCCACGCCCTTCACGGCCCCGGGCCTACGCTTAGCCCCCTCACCGACCCTGGCCGCGAACGCTGACGTAACCCCCTCCTCGGCGACTGAGGCCCCGGCCATTCCAGCAGGCAGTATTCTGAAGGTGGTCAGTCGCCAAACCCTGGCTGACCAAACGGATTGGGTGCGCCTGCAAGTCTGCTCAATTCCCTCCGGTCGTTCTCTGGCCGAGGTGCCAACGGAATCCGACCCAACTCTGGTCGAATCCTCGGCAGCTCTGGCTCAGCAACTCACCCAACCTGGAGATGAAGGCTGGATCAGGCATTACCACCTCTACGGTGCAGCTACCAACCTTGATACCATCACCCCAACCCAGGCTGGGGGATGCTGAGTCTGTCTCGGCTCAGCTCGGCCTGACTTGGTCGCGTTTTAGTTTTTGTCTATGCCACCCTCTAACCCGCTGACCTTACGCCTCGCCATTGATCGGCTTACCAAGGCCGATGCTAACCACTACGCTATCTGGGTGCTCTACAGTCCTTTCCCCGATGGCTATGCCCACCACGACCGGGTTTGGGATGAAGGGTTGGATCAACTCTTGAGTAGCTGGCAGGAGTTCTTTTCCCTGCGCGGATTGCCCCGCGTTCCCCATGTGCCATCCGCCTATGTCCCAGAATTTTGCCTGGAGGATGTGCTGAACCAGGTGCCCCCCTCCCCAGAGGCGGGTGGTTACACCGGGCGCTTGATGCAGGGGCTGGGGGTAAACCTGTGGAACTGGTTGTTTGATGGGCCGATTCGCCAAACCCTGGAACGCAGCCTGGGCATGGCCATGGGCCTGGGGCAGCCGCTGCATCTCCAGCTCGACATTCGGCCCCCAGAGTTAATTTGTCTGCCCTGGGAAATTATGCAGCCCGAACCCGGTCGCCCACCCATGTCCCTGGGGCCGCAAATTTTGTTTAGCCGCACTACCAGCGCCGTTGATACCCTACCTCTGGTAGAGCTCGATACGGCTCTGCGGGTTTTGCTGGTGCTAGGCCAGGACGCCGTAGGCGAAGACGCCCCCACGGCTAATCGGCTCCAATTAACCCAGGAAGCCGAGGTACTGAAAGGGTTGCTGGAGCTCAGTGCGTCGCGCCTTAGTCAAGGCATTCAGCCCGTACCGTGTCAGGTGCAAACCCTGGTAGAGCCCGATCTCAAAACCCTGGTGGACACCCTGGAAACAGGGCGTTTTAACGTCTTTTTCTACTCTGGGCATGGGGTGCCAGCGGCCAATGGGGGGCTACTCTTCTTGCAGCCCGGCGTTACCCTCAGCGGCACGCAGTTAGCCCAGGCCTTAGTGCGGGGCGGTCTACGTCTGGCCGTGTTTAACACCTGCTGGGGAGCCCAACCCGACCAGCGGCAAAATCAGGTCATCCCCCGCAGCAGCCTGGCGGAGGTGTTGCTGCACTACGGTGTGCCTGCTGCCCTAGCCATGCGCGACTCCATCGCGGACGAAGAGGCGATCAGTTTTATTCAAATTTTTGCCCAGGGGTTGGCCCAGCGCCAGCCCATTGCCCAGGCTGTGGCCCTGGCTCGCCAGCACCTGCTGACCCTCTATCGGTTCAACTACACGGCCTGGACTCTGCCCGTCCTCTATCAACATCCCCAGTTTGGGGGCGACTTGCTGCTCTCGGTAGATCAAACGGTGACCCAAATTCCTGGCCACAGCTTGCCGCTAGCCCAAACCGTGGTCATTCGCTGCCCAGACACGCCCTCCCGCATGTGGCGCATGTATGGCGGCCTGATGCGGGTAGGTCGGCTGCCCGGCAATGATGTGGTGATTCCAGAACCCTGGGTATCGGGCCAGCACGCTGAAATCTTTTGCCGCACACCACTGGGCTCAGGGGCAGAAAAAACCGCCTACTACTTGCGAGATCAGTCCCGCAACGGCTCCTACTATTTTGATGGCCAGGGCTGGCAACATCTGCATCAATCCGAGGTGCTACTGCCCCTGGGCACTCCGATTCGGTTTGGCAGCCTGGATGGGCAACTGATGGAATTTACCCTGGAGGGTAGCCCCAACTCACGCCCCCTGTGCTAAGTAATTTAGCAAATCAGACGTTAGTATACGGAATGGATGGCTGGGCCAGTGTAGTCTTCGTTGTTACAGTTTGACAGTGTGTGCATCTCTTGATAGAACCATGACTCAGCCTACCCAATCTCCTAGCCGATTTCCAGTTGCTCCTATGACCGCCGAATCTGACCTGCTTGCCAGCCTCGCCACTCCCCAGCCTGTCTACCCGTGGGAGCCCCTGAGCCCAGAGGCTGAAGCCTATTTCACAGCGGCAGCGGCTGAGCTAGACGATCCCCTGGTGGACGCCTCCATTGCAGCAGGCTGGCAAAATTTCTCTACCCAACTGATGGCTCAGTGGGAGGAGCTAACCCCAATGGCTACGGTGACCCAGGCGTTAACGGCTCAGTTTCAAGAGCGTATTCCCCTCAACCTGCTCCAGGCGATCGCCACCCAAGCCACCTCTGTAGCCCGCGGCAGTCAATCTTTTCTCGAACAAATGGTGACCTGTGCCAGCGTTGTTCTGCCGACCTGGACAGGCGATGACCTGGCCGCGCTGGCCCGACCCCTGGCCCTCTCCCTACGAGATGGCCAGGGCGAAATGCTGAACCTCACCCTGCGCGCCACCGCCCAAACCGACTGGGACGCCCTATCCGAAGTAGACCGCGCCAAACTAACCCTGGCGATTTCCTCCGTCGCCCTCAAAACCGCCCAAAATTCCTAAAAATACCCCAACGCTCCAACACCCGTAGGGTGCATTCGCAGCCCGCCTCAGTTTAGCGCTCAAACAATCCCTCCCCAAGGGCTGCAATGCACAAACGATTCCAAGAGTGCGTTGCTGCCCAGGGGCTGGAATGCGCTAAATCATCCCAAGGGCGCATTGCTGCGCGAATGCACCCTACAGTATTTAATGCTTCGGGTGCTTTATTTGGGCACACGTCCCTTAACAAAAGGCGAAGCCCGGTTTCTTCATCGCCAACCTAGCTGCACGACCTATACCGGCCAAGAAATCGGGCTTCTGTACCAGCGTACTAGCCCTCTGCTTCCTGTCCTTGCTTCTTTCGCAAAACAGCGGCCCCCATGCCAAGTAACCCCGGCAGCACCGCCGCCGGGGTAGGAATCACTTCCACAGTCAACGACCGTAAGAAATAGTCATCATCTGTGCCTAATGCTGGGACAGTGAAATCAAAAATAGTGCCGGTTCTATCACTGTCGTGCACATTGGCTTGCGCAAAATTAAAGGTAGGGTTGTTGTTATTTTGTTGAACCCTCATTTGAGCTTGAATCACCTCCGTGCCATCGCCGCGTAGGAGTCGGAAATCATCGTAACTGTCAGCATTACCAAAGGTAGCCGAAATCAGCTTAACCACCTGACCATTAAAGTTCAGCCTCAGGGTTTCGATAAAGCCGTCACCACGTGAAATCTGGGCATTTCCAGGATCTCTCTGGACACCTATACCCGTTGAACGAATTGCAACATTTCGGGCAATAACCGCCTTGCTACTCTCATTTAAGGCCGAAGCAGTAGCCGTAACACTAAACCCACTAACGGTAAACGTTTGAGTTAAAGGATTATTATTTGGGCCGGAAAAGTCGTAAGTAATAATCTGAAGTGCCTGGGCGGGCTGCATTGAAACAGTAGCCGTTGTGGCAAGGACACCCAGTGCAAAAACACCAGTCAAAAATGAGCGATTCATTGTGTACTCCTGAACAAGCGTGTGGAATGGTTAGGTTGGTAATGCACCTTGTTCAGCGGGTCAGGGTTGATAGCCCCGTAAAGCTACGGATGATAAAGATCTAAACCAGTATTAGATAGCACAGTAGCTACTTCGACAGTTTATCTCAGGCCGTATAAAACTGTCACTATTGGCGTTTACTTTATAAGGGAAACTATGCAATCGCGGAATTTTGCGAGAGCGTCTACCAGGCTCGCGGCTGAAACTGCTCGTCATTGAGAATCACCACCGTTTCGCCAGACTGGGCCAGCACAAACAGCCCCTGG
>CAYUBC010000153.1:0-8078 GCA_964442885.1 uncultured bacterium
TTGCTAGCATGCTTTTCTGATTAGAAAAACTTATCACCATGCTGTCGGAAGAGCCCTTACGATTAAATCTTTTCCTTCCGCCCTATCGTACGAAATAACCTGATTTAATCCTGCAAAGCAACGATTCCAGATAAGTCTTTCAAATCTTCTATTTAATGAGAATAAACCTGCTGCATTTAAGCTAAGCTGCTTATCATCTCCTACCACACAAAAACTTTTACCCCTATAAAAAGCGGGTATTACTTCTGCAATATTAACTTGGGAAGCTTCATCAACAATAACCAAATCAAAGATCTCACTTTGAAAGGGTAGAAATTGGCCTAGATCCTTAATTTCGCCAGTCCAAAGCGGAAAAACGTTGGTAAGTTCACTGTAGCTAATCCTATTCATGGATTCCAGAATCCTAGCTTGATTTCTCCAACTTAAAAGCCTGCGAAATGCATCAGTGACATCTTGATTGTGTCGTAAGTTTATGATGAATTGATATTCAATTAACTGCTTAATATATTGCTTATTTTTATCCAGCAAGACTTGTTCTTGTTGCTTAATAACTCTCCTTATTTGACTTAAGCTAGGATTAATCCTACGCCGAATAGATACAGATTCAGCATAAGCACTATTCATCTTAAAGAGCAATTCTAGATATAGAGTGATTTGACCCAATTCATTTCTTGAAAATCTATTTCTGTCAGCATTTAAGCTACTAACGCATCGCTTGTAGAAGCGTCTTATATAAATAAAATCCTTGCGCTTAAGATCTCCCGATGCGAGTTTTTCTCGAATTTTACCGATATTTTCCATGAACCAATTCTGACCTAATTCATGAATTGCTTCCTGTCTCAAATCAAGTTGCTTCGTGTAGTCTAGGCCAAAGATATCGGCAAAATGTTTCCTCTCATTTAAATAGAGGTCGTTCGCTCGATAGAATTCATGTTCTGTATCTAGAGCTCTTTTTAATTGATCTCTGCGGTTTGTAAGCCCTTGGTCTAGATTTACAATTTCTTGATGCAAGGAATCAAGATCTTGCTTTTTCTGAGAAATATGATTAAGTAAATCATGTGCATTAACTTCCGATGACTTTGCTTCAATGTAAGCTTGAAGCTGTCTACGTTCTTGGGTTTCAGAACCTACATAGATGACGGTATTTTTGCCCAAAAATTCTTCTAATTTTTCACGGACGACATCTATAGCAGCTTTTTTTTGGGAGACGAATAATACTTTTTTGTTTAGTAGTAAGGCTGAAATCATTATTGCTACGATAGTGTAAGACTTCCCCGTGCCAGGAGGCCCCTGGATATAGGAAATTTCACGCTGCCAAGCATTGTATAGGGCATCTTTTTGGCGATTGGAAAGAGATATTGGCAAATATTTAACTGCCTTACCAATTGATGAATATTCGGTTAAGTCGCTATTAAATTCAACAGATCTATCTTGCAAAATTCCTTTAAATAGCTTTTTCAAAACTTGATTTTGGAATGGCATTTAGCTAACCTCTATGATCAGTTTTCGTAGTGCTGTATAAGTTGACAGTTGACCAGGCAAGCTAGCAACATAAAAGAATCGATGATTGTAAAAGGTTAAATTTACTTCTTCATTAGAGCCTAAGTTTTCAAGTTTCTGAAGAGTGAATTCTTCCGTCGAAAAGGCTACTTGATTAAACTCAGGAATTCTTTCATGGATTTGTTGAAAAGTCTGGACTGCTAACGCACCAGTCATCAATCTTTCACTTTCATACCTAAGTGTATCCTCTAAGTTATTTTCTATATCTTCCAGAACTTCAAGTTGGTTAGCACCAATACCTGCACTTTGAGATCCGATTCCCTCATCATCATCATCTTCTTCTTCAAAATCTTGCTCTAAAATCGGAGTAATTAAGTCGTAATTTAGACTCGCTGAATTCCATTCAATGTTAGAGGTCAATGACCTGCCATTTTCATCTAGATCAATTTCAACCAGGAAATAAATTAATGGTGCCGTAACATACTTCCTGGTTTGTTGTCTCCTGAATGAACCAACGATTAAACCGTTTCCCAAGAAAAGCTGGCGATCGTTTTCCCCTTCAAGATGATTTTTGACATCACGCAAATACTGAGACTCTACATTTTCAAAGAGCCGGTAGTAGTGAGGAGGTTCTTCTGGGTATCTGGTGATAAGCCAAGCTTATGCCAGCCCTGATAAGGGTTTCAGCCCTTTTAGCGACAGCAAACTGTATCTTGCTATACGGTCTCAACCACAAACCCAGAAGAGCCAGTGAGGACTTCCCCTAGTTCTTCTATAGAGAGTGTTTTCCATCCCAGTACGCAAGCTAATTTTGCGACTCATTTCCTGAAGACAGGATAAGTACGATTGGACTACTTTGGATGATTCTTCTGAGTGGTTGGAACCCATATTTCTAAAATCTAACTGATTCTTCCAGGCTGTTTTTCAGTTCTTCAAGTTTATCTGCGACTATTTGAAGTTTTCTTACTTGCAGAGCCCCACTTGTACGTAGGAGTTCATATACTTTGTCGGTAGATGTGCTTTGAGCCTCAATTAGTTCAACTATCTTCTGCTCTATAGCTTGGCTTCCTTGTAGTAAACGTTCAAGCTGTCTGTAGATATCTGAATCAGATTCAGTCCGTTTCTTAGCATTAGCATTTAGATTCTTTTGCATCTTTAAAAGAATCAATGCAAGAGTTGCAGTTGAGATCGCTGATACAGCTGAAAAAATTACCAAGGCTAGTTCCATCTTTGAGGCTCTTTGGGTAAAATAATCCTTAGTACAAGATAACAAAAGCCGTAGTGAGAGACGCTTGCTGATGATTTTACTTTAGCTTGATGCTCAATGTTGACAAGTAGTCTCTAAACTACCGCCCCACAGATAACCTCGCGGCATAACTAGTGGTTAGTCTTGACGTAGCTCTTTAGACCCACTCGATCACCAATTCGCCAGACTGAATTTTGTCCCAAATTAGCGTCTGAACCAGGTCAAGCTCCTGGACTGGGGCATTGTCCTGGAGAAGAATGGCTTTGACCTGGGATTGCTCGGCGGCGGTCAGCACACCATCGGCGATCGCCCCTTCTACCAGAGCTTTGAGGGTGTCTAGCTGCTGGAGATCAGCCTGGGTCAGAGCCGGGGCGTTGGGATGCTCAATTCGCATGAAATTCGCATAATTTAGTGGCTATTAAAAAAGCTCGAAACAGGAATATCCTGCGGTTGCTGAGCTTGCAGTTCTCTTACCGATTCCTGGGCAGCGCCAGCGGCGGCTCCAAACACGGCTCCAACCAGGGCAAACTTGAGATACAAATCCTCGTAGTGGCGGCTGACGTAGCGATTAGCGCTCAGTTCGGCTGCTCCCAGCCCTACACCACCCCCAATCAACGCAGCAACTAGCCCAGAAAATGCAATCAACTTCAGGTTCATAGTGGCACTCCTTAGCGGGGAGTTGCCCAAAGGTCTGGCACCAGGCACCGGATTTTCGCCTAACCCAGGTGTGGGCTATTCCCCAAACAGTATCTATACCTGGAACTTATCACAGCCCAGCCGGGCTAGCCCCTGCCCTGCAACTAAATGTAGTGTTTATACTGATTGACATACAAATTGACATACAAGCCTGGGTTGGCCGATTATGGTTGCTCTATCTCCCCTACCCATTCCCCCCTTTTTTGAGGCTGATCGGGTTGGCACGATCTGGCGGGTGCCTTACCAGCAGCGGGCTGCCGACGCCAAAGCCTGGGCGGCTCAACACGGCATCACTCCAGCGGCTGAGGATGCGCGGCGCATTGGCCTGGTGTTAATCGACGTGCAAAACACTTTCTGCATTCCCGATTTTGAGCTGTTTGTCGGAGGCAGATCGGGCCGGGGGGCAGTGGAGGATAATCTGCGCCTCTGTCGGTTTATCTATCAAAATCTGGGGCAGATTACGGCCATTGTCCCCACCCTGGATACCCACACCGCTATGCAGGTGTTCCACGCTGAATTCTGGGTTGACCCAGCGGGGGTGAATCCGCCCCCGATGACCCTAATTCACTACGATGATGTGGTGCAGGGCAAGTGGCGGGTTAACCCGGCGATCGTCCCCGGCCTGGGCGCTACCTCCTACGACCAACTGCAAGACTACGCCCTCCATTACACCAAAACCCTGGATGAGCGGGGCAAATATCCCCTCACCATCTGGCCCTACCACTCCATGCTGGGCGGCATTGGCCACGCCCTGGTGCCTGCGGTAGAGGAAGCCTGTTTCGTCCATGCCCTGGCCTGCCACAGCCAGACCCGCTTTGAACTAAAGGGTAGCCACCCTCTTACCGAAAATTATTCTGTCCTCAGCCCCGAAGTCACCCAAGACGGCACAGGCCGCGCCATTGCCCAGCGCAATACCCCGCTAATTCAGTTTTTGCTTGAGTTTGATGCGGTGATTGTGGCGGGCCAGGCCAAAAGCCACTGTGTCGCTTGGACGGTGGCCGACCTGCTGGCGGCAATTCAGGCTGAAGATCCCAACCTGGCCCAAAAGGTCTATTTGCTAGAGGACTGCACCTCAGCCGTGGTGGTGCCCGATGTGGTGGACTTTACCGACCAGGCCCACGCCACCTTTGAGCGGTTTGCCCAGGCAGGTATGCACCTGGTGCAATCTATCTGGCCCCTGGCAGAGTGGCCAGGGCTGGGATGATGGCCTGACAATCCGGCTAGGGGCTGTCATCAATCAGTCGCGTATGGCCCAAGCATTAAGGGTTACAGCCTCTAGCTGGTTTACTGGGGCGGGCGTGGTAGGGCTTATCCTGCAAGGGTTTCGCTTGTAATTGATGACACGTCCTAGGGCAATACGGCAAAAATAAACCTACCGTTCAGGACGCTTGAAACACTGATGATCTAAGGATTTTTCACTTTGAATTTTTCACTTTGAACTCCGCGTAGCGGTGCTAGAGCCAGGAATCTACCTTTTAAGAGAGGAGAGTTACGCTGGGGACTGCTAAGGTGACATTGAGGGTTAGCCGAGCTTAAGACTCGGCCCCTGGCTAGCGACCTGCCCTAGTCTGGGTAGCTAGCGATTGAGAGATGGAGACATGGCCTATGGCCAATGACGACGCCCCCTTTTGCCCGCCCGTTGCGACCGATGCCTTTGCCATTAAAGACTGCGCGCTACTGACAATTGCGACCGGCAAAAAAGCCACCATGCTCAAGGAATTGCAAATGCACCTGAGCACCATTGACACCGACAGCATCTATCTCCATGTGTGGGGAAGCCTGCTAGAACCCCAGTTTGAAGTTCGCGAGTACAACAACCACTTTGCCTCCTGGGCCAGGCGGGGCCTGCACGACGATACCCTGGCAGAGCGCTTAGCCATGGTCGATCCTAACGATTACGCTGACGTAAATGCCCTGCGCCAGGAGTTTCTAGAGCTGATTGCCGAGCGCCTGGAAGAGCGAGAGTATTTGCATTGGGCCCAGGCTACAGAGCCCTTTGAGTTTATTCGTTCCACCATTGTGGTGTTTGATACAGGTAAACGGGTGGAAAAGCCCCATCAGCTAACCGCGCTGATTCCCCACCTGTCTACCAGTAGCATTTTCTACCACTTTATTGATGCTCGTCGCCGACTGCCCGACAGCCAGGATGACTTTCGCTTCTGGCTAGCCTGCTGCGGTGAGCCCTACACCGAACTGGTTCATCAACTGGCTTCCATAGACCCCTACTTCAACAGCCTGGTGACGATTCGGCAGCAGTTGGCCACTACCTTTGAGCGCTATTGTCCAGGAGAACGCGAATGAGCCTCTTAAACCAGTACGCCTCGATTGTGGGTGAGGATGTGATTACTCAACTCCAGCAGTTGGCCAAACCCCTGCGGGGCAAGTCGGTGGTGCATGTTAATTCCACCAAAATTGGCGGCGGCGTTGCAGAAATTTTAACCAAACTGGTACCTCTGATGCAGGATCTAGGGCTGGATACCGATTGGCAGGTCATTACCGGCGATGAGGAATTTTTCCAGTGCACCAAGGCCATGCATAATGCTTTACAGGGTAGCCAGGTGCCTATTTCCCGCCACCTGCTAGAGCACTACCACGTTGTCAATGCCGACAATGCTGAGCGACTCCGATCGCACCTCAGCCAGGCGGATTTTGTATTTATCCACGATCCCCAGCCTGCCCCGCAGTTGTCGCTCTGTCCAAGTCGCCAGGGCCATTGGATCTGGCGCTGCCACATCGACGCCAGCCGCCCCTACCGCCCGGTGTGGACGTTTTTGCGCCCGTTTATCGAACCCTACCAGGCCAGTATTTTCTCATTACCGGCCTTTGCCCAGGCCTTGCCTCACCCGGAGTATATTATTACCCCCAGCATCGACCCCCTCAGCGAGAAGAACGTTCCTCTGGATGCAGAGGAGGTGCTGCGGGTGCTGCGCGAGTTTGGCCTTGACCCCCAGCGTCCCTTAATCGTGCAGGTGTCACGGTTTGATCGGTTTAAAGATCCGGTGGGTGTGATTCGGGCCTACAAAATGGCGACCAAGTTCCACCCTGACCTGCAGCTAGTTCTGGCTGGGGGCAGTGCTACAGACGATCCGGAAGGGGAACTGGTGCTTCAGGATGTTAAAACTGAGGCCAACCACGATCCCGACATTCATATTCTGCTGTTGCCGCCGGATGCTAACCGCACCATTAACGCGCTTCAGCGGGGAGCCGATATTGTGCTGCAAAAATCCACCCGCGAGGGCTTTGGGCTAACCGTGACCGAGGCCCTGTGGAAGGGTAAGCCGGTAATTGGCGGCGACACGGGCGGCATTCGCTTGCAGGTGGTGAACTACCACACGGGCTTTTTGGTCAACACCCCAGAGGGGGCCGCCCTGCGCATTCGCTACCTGCTCAACCAGCGAGACAAAATTGAGGAATTTGGCCAAAAAGCTCAGGAATTTGTGCGCGAGAACTTTCTCCTCACTCGCCACCTGCGGGAGTATATGACCCTGATGGTGTCGTTGTTGCACGGTGGGGGCGATCGCCTGGAGCTAGGCTAAAACCACCAACTTACACCCCGCTCTGGATCGCGTAGGCAATTCTAGGCCAGCACTTTAGCCGGGGAGAGGGTTAAGACTTCCACGCCGGTTTTGGTCACGGCGACGGTGTGCTCAAACTGGGCAGAAAGCTGCCGGTCTACGGTTAGCGCTGTCCAACCATCGGCCAAAATTTCAGCTTCGTGGGAGCCAAGGTTGATCATCGGTTCGATGGTAAACACCATGCCGGGGCGCAGTTTTTTGCCCTTACCCCGCACCCCGTAGTGGGGAATTTGCGGGGCCGCATGGAAAATGCGATGCACCCCGTGGCCAACAAAATCCCGCACCACCGAAAACCCTTCAGCTTCGGCATAGGCCTGAATGGCCGCACCAATATCGCCAATCCGAGCACCGGGCTTGACTTCGCGAATGCCGCGCCACATACATTCCTCCGTCACCTCTACCAGCCGCCGGG
This sequence comes from uncultured bacterium, assembly GCA_964442885.1. Taxonomy (GTDB): domain Bacteria; phylum Cyanobacteriota; class Cyanobacteriia; order Phormidesmidales; family Phormidesmidaceae; genus Nodosilinea. The sequence continues at coordinate 7,430 of CAYUBC010000153.1, forward strand.
CCAGGGGAGAGGGGTTACCCACCAGAAAGGTGCGAGAGGTGTCGCCGTGGTACCCCTCCACAATGGGGGTTACGTCGATGTTGATGATGTCCCCATCCCGCAGAATTTCATCGGCGCTGGGAATACCGTGGCAGATCACCTCATTAATGCTGGTGCAGATGGACTTCGGAAAGGGCATTACCGTACCGGCATAGCCCAGCGGAGCGCTCACTGCCCCCCGCTTGCGAGTCCACGCTTCAGCCAGGTCATTTAGCTCCAGGGTGCTTACCCCAGGTTTAACGTAGGGGGTCAGGTAGTCCAGAAGCTGAGCCGCCATCTGGCACGCTTTACGCATTTTTTCTAGCTCACGGCTAGAGAGGAGGGTGATGACTTCCGACGGTTGTTTTTGTTCTTCCACGGTCTACGAGTAGGAGTTAGATAGCAATAGATTTGGCCAAGGAAACTAGCGGGCCTGAGAATAGAGGCCGTAGCCTAATGCCTGAAACCTGGCCTAATTCAGTATATCGCTCTACTATCAGAAACAGGGCAAGAGTTGGTTGGGGCTAGTCTTCCCAAAGGCGACGACGGCCAGGCCCCTTGAGGCGCTCGTGGGTATCGCGTAGCAGGGTCGGGATGGCCAGGTTTTCGGGGCAGCGGGGCAGGCAGTCGC
>CAYUBC010000154.1:0-5421 GCA_964442885.1 uncultured bacterium
GCCAGCCCGCTGCCCTGGCCAGGATTTGTTTTGGGTTGGTTTCACCCAGGGCTTTTTGAATGCCCAGGTCAGTAGGCAGAAATACATCTGGGTCGCCCAGCACCCGCATGGCTATATAGTTAGCCGTCCACGGCCCAATGCCAGGAAGTGCCTGGAGTTGGGCAACAGTCTGGTCAATGGCACGGTCGGGAGATAGAGCAATCCTGCCCTCTGAGACCGCCTGGGCTAGGGATTGGATGGATTTGGCCCGTGCGCTGACAATGCCTAACCCGACGATTTCAGCCACGTCGGCCTGGGCAATGCGCGCTGGCGTAGGCGTTAGATGGGTGAGCATGAACATAGGCATGGCCAGGGGCTCGCCAAAGTGCTGGACAAAGCGCCCCATTAAGGTTGTAGCGGCCTTAACGCTGACCTGCTGGCCCAGAATGGTGCGTACAGCAATTTCAAACCCATCAAAAGCCCCCGGCACCCGCAACCCTGGATGATGACGTGCCAAATCACCCAGATGGGCGGCAATTTGCTGAGGTTCAGCCGCCAGGTCAAACAGCGCCTTAACCCGCGCCAGCACCGATGGCAAGGCCTGCACCAAGGAGAGAGACAGGGTAACGCGCAGCGCCGAGTTAGTCTTCGCCGGTTCAACCATTAGCCAGCCCTGATGCGGCCCTAGGCCCACCGTGCGGACGTAGCGATCGCCCTCCACCCGTTCTACCCCGATGACGGCTCGTTCAGCCAGGTAGCTTAGCAAAGCCGACAAATCCAGGGGCGGGCGGTAAGTTACCGCACAAACCAGCGTCTGCGCAGCTGGCGCAACGGCTTTAGCCTGCCGCAATTGGGACGGCTGAAGCCGGTACCGTTCTTGAAACAGCGCATTAAAACGCCGCAGACTGCTGAAACCGCTGGTGTAGGCCACGTCTATCATGGGTAAAGCAGTATCGGTCAGCAGGCGCTTGGCCAGCAACAGACGATGGGTTTGTAAGAGTGCCATCGGCGATACCCCAAAGGTCTGCTGCACCACCCGCCGCAAATGGCGTTCGCTGACCCCCAGTTCCTCGGCTAAATCCCCAAAGCGCTGTGCGGTGAATGTGCCATTTTCAATCCGCCTAGCTACGGCAGCGGCTAATCGTGCTGTCGCATCGATTGGAGCCTGACCAGGGGCTAACTCTGGACGGCAGAGCAAGCACGGGCGAAATCCGGCCTGTTCCGCCGCTGCCGCACTGGCGTAAAACGTACAGTTTTTTCGCTGCGGTAGTTTGGCTGGACATACCGTGCGGCAATAAATACGTGTCGTGGAAACACCCACAAAGAAAACCCCATCAAACCGGGGGTCACGGGTGAGCATGGCTTGATAACAGCAATCCGGATCTAAACCAGTCATTCTTGTGCATCGATGGCTTATGTTCTGACTCTAGCGAGGTGGAGCCAAATCGTCTCGCCATTTTCGGACATGGTTATCGTGAACCCAGGAGTCCCCTGGGCATGCTTACAGAGGTAGGCCAGGGGGCTGACTCGCCCGCTGCCCCTCAAGTTCAACGTAGCCCATCTGATAAGTACTACACAGCCCTTGAAACCCAAGACTCCCAGCTTTAGCGAGGTCCATAACGGCCATACCGCTCCGCATCTGTGCATTGTGGGAGGGGGCTTTGGCGGCCTATACTGCGCTCTGGCCCTACAGCGCTACCAGCGGCGATTGCCCCATCCCCTGCGGGTGACGCTGGTGGAACCCCGCGATCGCTTCACTTTCACCCCCCTACTCTACGAGCTGCTGACCAAGGAGCTCAAACCCTGGCACATCGCCCCGACCTATCGGGCATTGCTAGCGTCTACTACTGTGCAGCACTGTCAGGACTGGGTAGACGGGATTGACCTCAAACAGCGCCGCCTGACCCTGCGCCAGGGTGATGAGCTGACCTACGACTACCTAGTAGTGGCTTTGGGCAGCCAGATTCGTCCCCCCACGGTGCCCGGCAGCCATCTGGCCATGCCCTTTGCCAGCCTGGACGATGCCTGGATAATCTCGAACCGGCTGGCTGAGCTAGAGAGTCAGTCCACCAATGCCGCGATTGATGTGGTGGTGGCTGGGGCTGGGCCGAGCGGGGTAGAACTGGCCTGCAAATTAGCCGACCGACTGGGGCGTCGGGGACGCATCGCCGTACTTGATCGCCGCTCCGTGATTTTGAGATCCCACCCAGACCCCATTCAACGGGCCGCCAGCAAAGCCCTGGCCCAGCGCTACGTTGAGGTTTACACTGATGCCTCCATCCAAACTGTGCAGGCCGATAGGGTGATCTACCACTACCAGGGCCAGACCCAGCAGCGACGGGCTGACCTGGTAATTTGGACTGTGGGTACTGTCCCTTGTCTATGGCCGGGTGTAAATGGCCCTAAGCAGACACCTCTGAGCCAATGTCTGGTGAGGCCCACCCTGCAACTGCTCGACTATGACCATGTCTTTGTGCTGGGAGATATGGCGGCCATGGCCGCCCGCGGCCAAGACCATGCCCCGATGACCGCTCAGTCTGCCTTTCAAGCCGCTCCCGTAGTCGCCCATAACCTGTGGGCCTCAGTCACTCAGCGACCGCTGCGCCCCTTTCGCTACCATCACCTGGGCAACATGCTGACGCTGGGGCAGGGTGAAGCCATCGTTTTTGGGTTTGGCTTCTGCCTGACTGGCTCTTTAGGATCCGTAGCACGGCGGTGGGCCTACTGGCTGCGACTGCCTACCTGGCCGCATCGGTGGCGGGTATTAAGAAGTTGGCTAAGGATGAAGGGTGAAGAATAAGAAGAATAAAAGGTGAAAGATAAAGGATGAAGGAGAGAAGAAAGTAGTCTGCACTCTTTTACGCCTTCACCCTTTCACACCTTGAGCTGCTCAGCCCTTTTGCCCTACTGGCTCAAACTTATGGGCATGGTCTTGCAGCAGCGAGCTGACCTGATTAAGCACGCTGTCGCTGGTTTTCTTCTGGATGGTTTGCCGTTCGGGATAAAAGTCAGGCTGGTCAAGGTTGCGAGCAATGGCCTGGCGCACTTGTTCAGCGATCAGCTCCGCTAACTCGCCGCGGGCAGTTTCGCGCTGGAAATTCGCCCCTTCTTCAGTGGTGGCGTATAGAGGAGGCAGGCGATTCAGGGCGTAGGCGGCAATGTCTCCCAAATCCAGAGTGTTATCCGAGCTGGCTTCAATTTCAGCCACGCGGGAAATGGCCTCGGTCAGAACCAGTTCTTCCATCACGTTGATGAATTGCTTGCGGGGAACAGCCACCACCTCCCCTGTGAGCAGCGCTCCCATAAGGCGATCAAGCGCCATGTATTCTTCAATGGAAAGCTCGGAGGCCGTATCGCAAATGCGACCTACTTCAGCCTCCATGGCTGGCGTCAGGTAGCCGTCTTGTAATGCCTGTTCAACGATTTTCTCGATAGTCATTTTGGCCAAACGCTCCATAAAACTCGGTGGATGAGCAAGGGTTACTGGTAGTTAGAGGGTGGAAAAGCGGATACTCAACAATCAGGCTGTTCACGCGCCTAGTGTGCCCGGATAAAGGGCTCAGATACACGGCCTGAGGGGAATTGATCTACCCTGAGCAGGGGCGCTAGGGGCCTCAAATCTTAGTATTTCAAAAACCCAATGGCCTGTTTCCAAATCTGATGTTTGGCTTGATCGTCGGCCTGGAGGCAGATGCAGTTGGGGTCTTGCCAAACCACCTGTCCGATCAACAAATCGCCCGTCAGCAGCTTGACCTCCACCCTGGTGCGATCTCGAATCAAGGTTTGAATTTGACGAACGCTGGGCATTCCTGTAGCGAACTCTTGAGACATGGCCTTAGCCCCCTAATATCTGCTGTTTTACGTTACCCGCTTCGGCGGGTTTAAATGACAAAGGGACTGTAAAGGATTGGGCCAAGGCTAAGCCGCAGCGCCGGTAAACCGTTGGTCTTACCTCAGTAATCCTGCTTGAGTACCTTGACTGTGGCCAGAGTAGGGTCGCTGCTGCCGGTCACGTAGCCACCTTGCTGTTTGACCGCTATCAGGTGGTCAATAGCCGCTGCTGTGACGACTTCCCCCGCAATCACGGTGGGAATACCGGGGGGATAGGCAGAGATGGTTTCGGCACTAAGGCGACCAGGGGCAGAGGCGGCTGGGATGGTTTCCATCGGCGCAAAGAAGGCCTCGCGGGGAGACTTGTGGGGCAGCGTGCAGGGCGGGTGCGGTGGAAGGTGTGGGAGAGGTTTCTGGCGAGGCCCAGAGCCGCAGGTTCTAACCAGGGTTTGGAAACCTTCCAGACAGCGTTGTCCATCGGTTGAGGTGTTGCCAAGACTAAGGATCAGGGTCAGGTGGCGCAATTCTGGTAGCTCAACCGTGACTCCCAGCTCGTTATGGAGGATGTCATCCGCTTCCAGGCCGGTGATACCCAGGTCAGACAGGTCTACCGTGAGGCGGGTTAAGTCCAGGTCGCTGACGCTGGGGCCAGTCATTACCTCTGGTTTGCTGATGACCTGCAAGCCTGGCAGGATGGAGAGTTTTGCCCGCATGTCCAGAGCCAGGGCCAGGGTATTTGCCAGGAGGGCTTTGCCCTGGAGGGCCATCTGACAACGGGCCGCATCCAGGGAGGCTAGCAGCAGGTAGCTGGGGCTGGTGGTTTGGGTCAGTTGCAGGGCGGCCTGGAGGCGATCGCGATCCACCAGGCCACCCTGACCGTGCAGCATCGACGCCTGACTCAGGGCCGACAGCACCTTGTGGGTAGATTGCACCACCAGGTCAGCCCCCTGGGCCAGAGCCGAGGCGGGGAGATCGGGATGAAACCCCAGGTGCGGCCCGTGGGCAGCGTCTACGAGGAGGGGAAGGCCGTGGACATGGGCGATGTTAGCGATTGCCGCCACATCAGAACAGATCCCGTGATAGGTGGGCGATACTACCAGCACGGCCCGGATATCGGGATGGTGGGCCAGGGCAGTAGCGATGACTTCGGGGCTCAGGCCCAGGGCCAACCCCAGGTCGCTATCGTACTCTGGCGACACAAACACCGGCATGGCCCCGGCCAAAATCAGCCCTGCAATGACGGAGCGATGAGCGTTACGAGGCACCAGAATTTTCTCCCCAGGGCCGCAGGTGGCCAGAATTGCCGCCTCAATACCGCCAGTGGAGCCGTTCACTAGAAAATGAGTGTAATCTGCACCAAAGGCATCGGCGGCCAGCATCTGGGCTTCATGGATAATGGCCTCTGGGGCAAATAAATTGTCTAATTCTGGCAATTCTGGCAGATCGGCTTTGAATACCGCTTCTCCTAACCATTGCTTTAGAGAGCTTGGGGCTCCCTGGCCTTGTTTGTGGCCCGGCGCATAGAAGGGTGTGTGCGATCGCTCGGCACTTTTTCTAAGGGCTGAGACGATCGGCATTTGTGACTGGTCTAGCATGGGACTGGGGGGCTGA
>CAYUBC010000154.1:5431-8046 GCA_964442885.1 uncultured bacterium
GGGGGATATTCATGGGGGAGGGGTGCATGGCTAGGAGGAGTGCATGGCTTCGCGCATGCACCCTACGGTGTGATTGGGTTTTCACGGCAGGGGGTTTTACTGCTTTATCCTGGGGCGTGGCTTAGCAGTACTTTATCAATTCGCCGTCCGTCCATATCAACTACCTCAAAGCGCAGGCCTTCCCATTCAAAAAAGTCGCCGGAGGTGGGAATTTGCCCCATGTGTTTGATGATGAACCCGGCCAGGGTGTGGTAGTCATCTTCATCGTTCAGCAAGCGTTCTTTACCAATTAGAATTTTTAACTCGTCGATGGGAAGCAAACCATCCAACAGCCAGGAGCCATCTTCCCGCTTGATGATCATGGGATCGTCTTTGTCGTCGAGGTTGGGCAGTTGACCCACGACGGCTTCTACCAGGTCATTAACGGTAACGATGCCTTCTACACCGCCGTACTCGTCAAGCACCATGGCAAAATGGGTGCCGGAATCTTTGAATAGTTCTAGTACCCGCAGGGCATTGGCATTGTCGGCCACAAAGAGGGGAGGCTGAGCCAGCGCCAGCAGGGCAACGCTTTGTTCTGGTTGATTTAGATAGTTGGTCAACAAGCTTTTGAGCGAGACTACACCAACGCAATCATCAATGCTGCCTTCGCAGACTGGGAAGTAGGAATGGGGGGTTTCCATAACCGTCTGCCGATGCTCATCCAGACTATCAGCGGTGTCTAGCCAATCAATATCGGTGCGGGGGGTCATAATGGCGCGAATGGGGCGATCGCCCAGTTGCAGCACCCGCCCCAGCATTTCCTGCTCGGCCACCTCAAAGGTGCCCGCCTGGGTTCCCTGTTCGATGAGGAGTCGCAGTTCATCTTCAGTAATCGTGGCTTCTGGTCGGTCTTGCAGACCAATGAGGTGTGCCAATGCCTGGGTAGATGCCCCCAGCAGCTTAACCAGAGGAGCCGCCAGCCGGGCCACGGCCTGCATTGGCTGGGCCACCCGGCAGGCAATGGCCTCTGGGTAACTCAAGGCAATGCGTTTGGGCAGCAGTTCTCCAATCACCAAAAATAGATAAGTAATCGACCCCACGACTACGGCCAGGCTGAGCAAGTCGCTGTAGGGCTGTAGAGTGGGTACCCGATCCAGAAGTTGTTTCAGGTTGTCGGCAATTTTGGCCCCGCCCACCGCACCACTTAAGATGCCGATTAACGTAATGCCAATTTGTACAGTGGAGAGAAAATCGTTGGGAGAATTTGCTAATTTAAGGGCCAGCCGCGCTCTGGAGTTGCCCTGGCGCGCTTGCTGCTCTAGCCGTGCTTTGTTGGCCGAAACCAGGGCCATCTCGGAGGCGGCAAAGATGCCGTTGGCCACAATCAACAGCAAAACCAGAAGACTTTCCACAGACATGACAGACCTTTAAAGGATGTAGTTAACCATTTTCCATGGTCAGCTTATCTTCAGGGGTGAAACCCTGTCGGTCAACTTCGCTAGCGGGATTTAAATCCTTACCTAATCTGTGCGCCAGCACCTCCCCTAGGGAGCCACCAAATGTCAGAATCGATAGGTAAACTGTCTGTAACAACATCCCTTGCTCCAGGTTTTGCAATGACGGCCACCATCCCCACCCTCTCCGCCCAGTACGACCCCACCCAAACCGAAACCAAGTGGCAGACACGCTGGGAAGAAAAGCAGGTCTTTAAAGCCGACCCTGACCATGCTGGAGAGCCTTACTGCGTGGTGATTCCGCCCCCAAACGTGACCGGCAGCCTGCACATGGGCCACGCCTTTGAGAACGCCCTGATCGACACTCTGGTGCGCTACCACCGCATGGCAGGACGCAATACCCTCTGGCTACCGGGTACTGACCACGCCAGCATTGCCGTGAGCACGATTCTGGATCGGCAACTCCAGGCCGAGGGCGTTAGTCGGGATGACCTGGGGCGCGATCGCTACCTGGAGCGGGCCTGGGAGTGGAAGGCTGAGTCGGGCGGCACCATTGTTAACCAGCTCCGCAAGCTGGGGGTGTCGGTAGACTGGTCGCGGGAGCGCTTCACGATGGATGAAGGGCTTTCCAACGCGGTGCTGACGGCCTTTACCCAGCTCTACGAGGAAGGGCTGATTTACCGGGGCAATTATATGGTGAACTGGTGCCCAGCCAGCCAGTCTGCCGTGTCTGACCTGGAGGTTGAGCAGAAGGAGGTGGATGGGCACCTCTGGCATTTTCGCTACCCCTTTACCGATGGGTCAGGCTATCTGGAAGTGGCCACAACCCGCCCGGAAACTATGCTGGGCGATACAGCAGTAGCCGTTAACCCCAATGACGAGCGCTACCGCGACCGGGTCGGCAAGACCCTGATGCTGCCGATTGTGCATCGGGAAATTCCCGTCATTGCGGACGAGTATGTGGATGCTGAGTTTGGCACCGGCTGCGTCAAAGTCACCCCCGCCCACGACCCCAACGACTTTGCCATGGGCCAGCGCCACAACCTGCCGATGATTACCGTTATGAATAAGGACGGCACCATGAACGAGCAGGCCGGGCCGTTTGTGGGGCTGGATCGGTTTGAGGCCCGTAAAGCCGTTGTGGAACGGCTAGAGCAGGACGGCTTTTTGGTGAAGGTG
>CAYUBC010000155.1:0-1030 GCA_964442885.1 uncultured bacterium
TTTAGCCTCCTTAAAAAATAAAATCCCCTCCCAGGCGGGGCAGGGGTGGGTCAACCCCGCCGATAGTCCTTAGGTTTGCTCCATTACCGACGTCCCCTTCCCAAGCGCGTTGTCCCCTACCTGCGTTATCATCCTGAATACATAGGCTGGGGTTATATAGGGGATAACAATGCTGGAGGGGTCGATATTACGGCAGTTGGTGGATGGTCACCAGGATACAGACATCACACCGCTCAACTACGGTGTGTATTACAAAAACACGCTGGTTGCGCTCTGCCATGCTCTGGAAGATTGCATTTTGACCTCTGGTTCTGCCCCCCTGGTGATTACGGCCTTCCAGCGGGGTAAGTGGTATCTAGAAGAAGCGGATCGCTACGGGGCGATCGCCGACAAGGCCGAGCAGATTGTCATCATGGCCTCCCCAGAAGCCGGTTTTCACGATCATCCCACCAGTCACCATCACAACGTAGCTCTGGTAGACCTGGCCGATGAAGACCCGGTGGCCCAGGAGTGGCACTTGATGATTCTCTCGTCTGACTACACAGCCATGGTGCTGTGCCAGGAACTCTCAGCGGCTGACTACGGCAAAGCTGGCCTCCCCGCCCATGACTTGGAGCGAAAGTTCTACGGTTTTTGGACTTTTGAGCCAGCCTTAGTCTGCCGGACAGTTGAGCTGGCGATCGCCCACATTGGACGCTACAACCCTACCCTCCAGGCTCAGTTGACCGAGCAGTTGACCCACCTGCGGCAGCAAAATCCAGCCCTGCACTGTGCCGAGGCGGCGGTAGTTAGCCATACCGTGGCCCAGGTGGTGCACTACCTGCAAGACAGCCGCCGCCACTTGCAGAACAATTTAGGCTTTTCCGTGGTGGATGATCTGGATCAAAACCTGGTGTCTAACGAACTACAGGCCTTTTTGCGAATGGCCCAATTGGTGGATTTGAGCGACCCCATCAACCCGTTAGCGGCCAGTGAAGTGGTGGCCCTGCTAGAGATGATGGGGCAACTGCTGGATTTGCCCGCCTGGCGG
>CAYUBC010000155.1:1040-8026 GCA_964442885.1 uncultured bacterium
GCATTGCCCCGGTGGCCGAGTCTGCGGCCCTGATCAGTGATGGGCCAAGTTGTCCCCTAATAGCTGAGGTGCAGGCTCTACGACTGATGCCTCGGCTACGGGCGATCGCGGCGATTATTACCCACCAGGGCGAATGGTGGGACGGCAGCGGCCAACCGGCTGGGCTAGCAGGCGATGCAATCCCCCTGGAGTCGCGTATGCTGGCGCTAGTGTCGGCGTTTCAGCATCAGGTTGTCCAGTTGCGCCGTAGCCAGCCAGAGCCCAGCAGCCTGATGGTGCTATCCGAGGCCCTATCGGCCTGCCAACCGGATGTAGGGCAACGATGGGATCCAAAATTGTTTGAAATGCTGAGCTTGCTGGTGCTGGGCTTGCAGCAGGGTATGAGCTTACCTGCCCTGCCCGCTAAAATTAGCCTGGGTTCAGGCTTGCTTAATCCTGAGCTAATGGATCAGGATGTCGTCTTTCAACCGTCCGCTGACTTGATTTCTCAATCGTGATGCCCGTGTCGAGTGATCCTCTAGCCGCCATTGCCGCCCTGCGAGCCGGAAAACTTCGCCACCTCCCCGGTGCTGACCTGGAGGATGAAGATTTGGCCGACCTTGACCTGACCGGAGTACACCTGCCCGGTGCCACCTTGGTGGGAGCCAACCTCAGCCGCAGCTGCCTGGCCAAGGCCCACTTAGAAGGTGCTAATTTTATGGGTGCCAGCCTGATGGGGGCTGACCTGCGGGCCAACCTCTGGGGTGCCAACCTGATGCAGTGCGATCTCACCGGGGCCGATTTGCGCGGTGCTAACCTGCGCGGCGCTAACTTGATGGGCGCTCGTCTGGGCGGAGTGAGCCTGGCGGCAGCCTTCCTCAGCGGCGGCAATTTAATGGGCGTTAATCTGCAAGGGGTCGACCTGCGCGGCGCTGACCTGCGCGGCGCTAACCTCAGCGATACCAACCTGAAAGGAGCGGATTTATCGGGAGCAAACTTGCAGGGAGCCAAGCTCGATAATGCCAATCTAGAAGAGGCTGACCTGCGCCAGGCCAACCTGGCCGGAGTTTCCCTGGTAGGAGCTAACCTGCTCTGTGCTGACCTGGCTGGTGCTCAACTGGAAGGCGTTAGCCTGACCGGAGCCTGCCTGATTGGCACAGGGTTAGATCGTTCCGGCTGAGGGAGGGCAAGTCAGTTTTCTATCCTCACCACGCTCTTCTTTCCGTGTGCGCCAGCCCGGTTATGCGGTAGTTCCCACCCACAACCCAGATGAATCATAGCTCTCGCCGCATGTATAGTTCGCCGTCCTCTTCCTCGCCGGTGTAGACAAAACCCATTTTTTCGTAGAATGGCCCAGGCCCACCGGCGGCTGGCACGCAACTGGTATAAAGCGCATCCGAGTTGGGAAGCGTTTTGACGTGCGCAAAGAGCAACTCCAGCGCCTGTCGCCCATATCCACGCTTTTGGTACCCTTCGTCTATCATCAACCGCCAGAGGAAGTAAAACTGCTCCTCGGTATTGTATTCCAACATTAAAAATCCCACTGGCACGTCGCCTGCATAGATGGCACGGAACCAGGGAAGCTCTGGTTCAAAGTGCGCCTGGGCAAGCGATTTAGCATTGGATGCTACGAACTCCTCCTGATGAGGGGCAACTTTTAACTGGAGGATGCTCCCCAAGTTCTCCTTAGTAATCTCGCGCAGCGTTATGTTGGCATCGAACTCAGACATGCGGAGTATCCTCTATCCTAAGCAGGAACAGCACCCACCAGACGACGATAGGCTAAGGCGAGAGCGTCTGCATCTCCCACATTGCCAGGAAAAAGCACCACCGGCAAATCGGGAAACTGGGGATGATCCGCAGGGGTACGAACCACCGAGACTCCGGGCAAAATTTGCCCCAGCAGGCGGGCCGTTCGTAACGCCAACCCCGTGCTCAGGGTGTCGTTGGAGGTAATACCGCCCTTGCTGATCAAAAATCCAAGGTCTGAGGGCAACCCTTTAATCACATCCATGAGCAGGGAAGAGACTTCAACCCCAAAGTCAAGGCGGGCCTGGACGCTGTCGAAGGTGAGTTCGTCGCGGCTGGTGTAGACTACCGGAACTTTGCCGTCGCGGTGGGCACTGGCCGCCTGGGCAAGAATGTCAGCCAGGAGGCGGGCTGGGGTGGTAGTATCGCCATCGCGAAGCTGGGCTACCTCCACCTCAATCCCCACCACCCCTGGTTCTTGCAGCAAGCGCTGGAGTTGCTGGGTGGTCTTTTGCACATGGGAGCCGACGATGATAGCTCCCGGTACCCCGCCGCGCACGTAGGAGCCCATGTGGTTGGCATCAATGGGCTGCGGCGGCAGCGCTGCCAGAGCGGTGAGAATGCTGGCCGCACTGCGAAACAAAAAGCGTTTGCCCTGGGCCGCCGCCGTGAGCAAATCCTGAGCGAATTGATTTAGATCTGCCTGGGTTTCGCCATCGACAACGCCGCAGACATTGCCGCGCAACGTCATCAACCGCTGTAGGGTGCCGCCACGGATATCGGCCAGGGTAAAGCGTTCTACATCCTGGGCCTGAATGCCGCCCGTGGTTTTTTCGGCCACATAGTCGGGCAGGTAGCTGGTGCTGTAGCCAAATACGGAATCTTTAGCAAACTCGGTTTTGTGTACCGGCGTGGGGACGCCATCCACCATCAGATAGTGGCGGCTGTCGCGGGTAATGCGCCCCCCCTCAAAAAAGGCTGGGACTAAAAAGTGGGCGTCGAAGGGGCCAAGTTCTGCGGCAATCACATCGGTTTCGATGGGATAGTGGCCGCGCAGGGTAGAGTCAGACCGGCTGACAACGAGAAAATCCTGGGTGGCTTCCAGGGCGATCGCCTGCTTCAAATTCTGGCAGACCTGTCGGGTGACCTGCTCAGCGGCAGCGGGGCTGAGGGCGCGGGTGTTGGTGAGCACAAAGAAAATCGGCGACTCATCCCGGAGGCCCTGGCGCAGGGTGTCTACATCCCACTGCATCAGCAGTAGGCAGCTATGCACGGTTTGGGATCCGGTAGGATCGTCGTCTAAGACAATGATTTTGGGCTGAGCCGTCATCGCTGGCCTCTGGGTATCTACCAGATCTCACTATCTCGCAAATCGGTATCCGCCGCTAGGCCAACCCGCTAGGCCAGACCTCTCCCAGGTTAGGATAATCGCACACGAGCAGCCCTGGTGCAGCCCCCAATGTCTCTCTCTCCCGAACAACTCAACGAGTATCGCGAAGGACTGCGACAGCAGCTAGTTCGAGAGCGCCAAGTCCTCTGCCAACGCCAGCGGCGCGGGGTTGAGGTGGCACGGCAGGCCGCAGAATGCCTGAAAGCCCGGTGGGGAGCCTCTAGGGTGATTCTATTCGGCTCCATGCTGGATGTGACCCGGGTGCATGGACAATCGGATATTGACCTGGCCGTGGAGGGGCTACCCCCCGCCGACTACTGGCGCGCCCTGGCAGAGTTGCTCGACCTCGATCCGGATTTTTCCATTGACCTGGTGGAGATGGATCGCGCCAAACCCCATATCCTCCCAGCAATTCAAGCGGGAGTTGAACTATGAGCCCTCGTCATGCTGTTTTGGTAGGCGAACTACAGCAATTCCTGGGTGATTTGCAGCAGGTAGTTGACCGCAGCCAGCCGCTTCTGCAAAAGTACCAGGCTACCCAAGATGAGGATTACATCGGTACTCTTGCCCTCAACCTGCATGGCTTCTATACCGGAGTAGAGCGCTGTTTTGAAGAAATTGCTCGTCAACTGGATCAAACCGTTCCTTCTGGTAACGATTGGCATCGCCGCTTAATTCGTCAAATGTCCGCTCAGGTTCCCCAGTTGCGCCCGCCCGTTATTCAGCCAGCTACCCGGCTCATGGTTGAAGAATATCGTGCCTTTCGCCATGTTGTTAGAAATGTTTATGCGTTTGACCTAGATGCCGAGCGAGTTGTCGCGCTGACGGAAACGCTTGCCCCTGGCTTTGCCGCCTTCAGACAGGACATTGAAGCCTTCTGTGCCTTTCTTACCTCGGCGTCAACGGAGCTTTAAAGGGCGTTTGAGGGCGTTTGGGTCATCCTGCCTCTGGTAGGCAACGTTGCCATCCCCCTTAAGACCTAACGCGCTGGAACCCCCAGCCCTGGCAGCGCTCCAGAGGGCGCATTCTGGAGTTCTTCCTCCAAAAGATTGCGGTAAATGCGCGGCAGTCTGGCCGTCATGCTATTAGATTCGATGCCATAGCCCAGGCTCGTCCAGGTGCCAGACAGGCGCTTGAGGACATCCTCCAAACGCCCCTCTCGCAGGGCGGTAGCAAGGTCAAACCCCCAGGCCGAGGAATCCTTCAACCATTGGTATACCACCATATCCTGGGATTCGGGATCAAAGCTAAACTCGCCCCAAACCTCATACCAGGCCGGGGGGTGGGGGTGATACTTGTGGGCTTTTTCTTCCCAGGTTTGGGTTAAAAATTGATAACGACCAGCGGCGGTGGTACAGTCGCCGGTGTTTGGCCCCGCCACAATGTCTACACACACATTGGGATGGCGGTTAGCAGGCTCAAAGGTTTCGCCCCCGTAGAGCACGGTGTAAGGCTCACTGGTGTTAGACTCCGCCGCCGAAATGGTGCGCATCAAGGCTCGGATGTAGGGATCGCCGCCATCCATCGCCAGCGGTTCTGGATGGCTAACCCAGACCGTTTCCTGTAGCTCTCTCAGGGAGCGCTCTGGCACAGCTTTGAGGACGAGCCAGGCCGCCAGCAGCAACAACAGCACTGGAATAAGAGTAGGCTTCCCCTGGCGACGCTGGTTCTGACTGGTCTGATGAACAGCGCTGTAGCGCTGTGGCGAAGAGTCTGAGGGGCGTGAAGTCACAGAAGAGCAGCCTAAACAACGGAAACATGGCTAATACTAGCGCATTCAGCAATGGCCGAGCCAGTGTTAGCGGCCAGCGAACATTTGCCTCTGGTTAGTCTAAAGGTTGGCGATCGCCAGTTCGGCCATGCGATCTTCGGCATGGGCGACAAAGGGATAGTTGGCCTGCCCCGTTGAGTACACCGTCGGATAGACGCTGCTAAAGGTCAGCGCTCCGCCGGATAGGTTAAACACCTGGCTAAATCCGCTCTGCATCAGAATACGAGCAGCCAGATAGCCCCGAAAACCCACCCGACAGTAGGCAAAAATCGGCCTATCGGTCGGCAGTTCTAAATAGCGGCAGCGCACGGTGTTGAGCGGCATGGTCATGGCTCCGGGAATGTGCCATTCCTCATACTCCGGCGGTGTTCGGACATCCAGGATGAGCCCCTGGTTGGTTTTCTCTGGATAGTCTTCGGCGTACCAGGGCACATAGTCGCCCCGCAGCAGGTTAGCCGCCAAAAAGCCCGCCATGTTGACGGCATCCTTGGCGGCCCCAAAGGGTGGGGCGTAGGAAAGTTCTAGATGCTCCAAATCGTAGACGGTCATCCCGGCGCGCAGGGCGGTGGCCAATACGTCGAGGCGCTTGTCGATGCCATCAAAGCCCACCACCTGAGCCCCTAGCAACTGGCCGCTCTGAGGATGAAACAGCACCTTGAGATGCATGGCGGTGGAGCCAGGGTAATAGGTCGAGTGGCCAGAGGGGTGCAAATACACTTTGCGATAGGGAATCTGGGCTTGCTGAAGCAGGCGCTCGGAGGCTCCGGTGCCGCCCCCCACCATGTCAAACAGCTTAACAATGGCCGTTCCCTGGGTGGAGGTATAGGCCGAATTTCTGCCGCAGATGTGATCCGCCGCAATCCGACCCTGGCGGTTAGCTGGGCCAGCTAAGGCGGCCAGCACCGGCTGGTGGGTGACGGTATGTTCCGTTTCTACCATGTCGCCAACGGCGTAGATATCAGGATCGATGGTGCGCATGTGCTGGTCTGTTTGGAGCCCGCCCTGTGGCCCGATGGGCAACCCAGCCTGTTGAGCCAGAGCCGTGTTGGGGCGTACTCCCACCGCCATCACCACCAGGTCAGCGGTTAAACGGTCGCCGTTGGAGAGATGGGTGCGGATCTGGCCATCGCTATCCTCAAAGGCGGTGGCTGCGGTATTGAGGTGCAGCCGGACGCCGTGGTCGGTGAGATGGTACTGCAAGTCCCTGGCCATTTCGGGATCGAGGGTGGCCATAATCTGGTCGGTCATTTCCACAACATGCATCTCTAGCCCACGGAAAATCAGGTTTTCGGCCACCTCCAGGCCAATGTAGCCGCCCCCAATCACCACCGCCCGGCGGGTCTGAGGCCCCAGGCGAGCCATAATCGCATCCATATCCGGAATGTTGCGCAGCACGTAGAGGTGGGGGTGGTCAATGCCTGGCAGGTTAGGCCGAACGGGCGAGGCTCCCAGAGCCAGCACCAGCTTGTCGTAGGTTTCGCTGTAGGTGTCGCCGGTATCTAAGTGATGGACGTGTACCTGTTTGCGCTGTCGATCAATCGCGGTGACTTCGTGACCTACGCGCACGTCTAAATTCAAATTTTGCCGGAGCTTTTCGGGAGTTTGCACCAGCAGCTTCTGGCGATCTTCAATAACGCCACCAATGTGGTAAGGCAAACCGCAGTTGGCATAGGAGACGTAGTGGTCGCGTTCCAGAATGATGATTTCGGCGGATTCGTTTAACCGACGTACCCTGGCGGCGGTAGACGCCCCCCCGGCCACGCCACCGACAACAACAAGCTTCATAACTGATGATCCTCGCTGAGCTGGAGTAACCCGACCTGGGCCTTGGTGACCCCAGGGATTACTTAACTGATTAGTTATATAGTGTAATTCTAGCCTGGTTTACCCCTCAGACAATCCAGGTTTTCTCAAGATTTCGCGCCTGGGTGACAATTAAGTCGCCAGGCTCCATACCAGCCTTAATTGCGGTGTTCTGCTGAGTCGATGACATAATTAAACCGCTACCCATACCCTGCCAGCCGTTAATGTGGACTCGATGCCTGGGCGCGATCGCCCTGACCGGATTAATTCAGGGCTTGCCCCTTGCCCCCGCGG
>CAYUBC010000156.1:0-8016 GCA_964442885.1 uncultured bacterium
CCAGTGGTTACCCACCGATGACGCCACTGGCCATCGCCTACCAGATGCCAGGCCCATCTTGCCGGGGGGTGAATTGCCCGGTGGCGGAGACCAGGGGCCAGAACTACCAATTTCCTTCCCCAATGTCTACATTGAGCGGGCCTTAGTTAACCCGCCTGGCGCTGACCCTGGCTTAGAAGCCGTGGTGCTGGGTAATACCACCTCTTCCCCCATTGACCTAGCGGGTTGGACGATTGTGGATCGCAACAATAAGGCAGAACGCCTGACCTACCTGGTGTTGCCCGCAGGGGAGTCGCGACGGGTGGTGCTTTCAGGGCAGGCAGCTCAGTTGGGCAATAAGGGCGGCACTATTCGCCTGAGGAACGCTGAGAACGAGCAAATTCACGCCGTTAGCTATGCTAAGGAAGATGTGCAGGAAGAAGGACGTTATATCCGGTTTGTGACCTGATTTTCCTCACCCAGGAGCTACCATGCGCAAAAAAGAGACGGCTCAAGGGCTCACGGTGCAGGCCATTGCCGGTACCCATGTGGTGCTGCTGGGGTTCGACCTGGCCGAGGCCGACTGTGAGGGGCTGCTGGGGTTTGCCATTCACCGCACCGACCACATTGAAGACGAAGCCTACTGGTTAACTGGGCTGAAGACCTTCGCGGAGACCGACCCCGGCCTACCGCCGGGTAGCAAGTACTCGACTCGCAAGCACCCAATCCAGAGCTTTAGCTGGGCCGACTTTTCGGCCAAACCGGGCTACGACTATACCTACCGCGTCCATGCCCTAAAGGGAACGCCCCAGGCATTGAAAACCGTGGCCAGGGTGCGTGTCCGCATCCAACCTGAGTCGCCAGCCAATGGGGATCACGATATCTACTTCAATCGCGGCGCGGCGGCCTCCCAGGAATACGCCCGGCGGTTTGGCAGCCGCTCCCCGGCGGAGGTTGGCCAACCCGCTTTTAACTGGCTCTCGCGGGGTTTATACGAAGCCATGCTGGATTTCATTGGGCTGGCCAGCGGCCCTGGGTTTGAGCTACGGGTGTGCGCCTACGAGTTTCATTACCTACCGGTACTAGAGGCGCTGCGGGCGGCTCAGCAGCGGGGCGTTAAGGTCGCCGTCATTTACGATCGCCGCAAAGACAACCCCGGTGAGCGTAACGACCTCGCTGCCGAGCAGGCCGGTATTGACGAGCTATGCCTAAGGCGCACCGTCAACGTTTCGGCCATTTCCCACAACAAGTTCATCATCCTGCTGAACGATGGCCAACCCCAGGCCGTGTTGACCGGTAGCACTAATTTCTCAGAAGGTGGCATCTTTGGGCATTCCAACGTGGTGCATGTGGTGGAAGAACCGGCCATCGCCGCCGCCTACCTGCGCTATTGGGACGTGCTGGCCGACGACCCCAAAAGCACCTCGCTGCGCCCCATCCTGGAGGCCATGTATTCCTTACCAGAGGGCAAACCCGCTGAGGGCACTGGAGTAGTCTTTAGCCCCCGTCGCGACCTTAAAGCCCTGGACTGGTACGCCGCCCTGGCCGCTGGCGCTGAAACCAGCCTGTTTGCTACCTTCGCCTTTGGTATGCATCCCCTGTTTCAGGAGGTCTACCGCACCAGCACCGCCAAACTGCGCTTTGCTCTGCTAGAAAAAGCCACTCGCCCCATGGCCCCTGGCCCAGACCGCGAGGCCGAGGAAGAAAAGATTGCCGCCCTGCGACGGCTGCCCGAAAATCGCTTTGCCATTGGCGCACACCTCACCCTCAACCGGTTCGATCGCTGGCTGCAAGAGCGGCTGTCGGGCCTCAACCGCAATGTGCGCTACATCCACACCAAGTACATGCTGATCGACCCCCTAGGGGAAGACCCCATCATCGTGGCGGGTTCCGCTAACTTTAGCGCTGCCTCCACCACCAACAACGACGAAAACATGCTGATTATTCGCGGCAATCGCCGGGTGGCCGAAATTTACCTGAGCGAATTTATGCGACTTTACAACCACTACGCCTTTCGAGAATGGGCCGCCCACCAGGCCGAACCCAACCAAGCCAGCTTCAACCACCTGCGTACCGATGCCTGGTGGCAGCGCTATTTTGGCGATACCGAGCAATCCCACCAGCGCCAGTACTTTGCCGGATAAGCGCGGGGCAGATGTGTTGTATCCAACAGCTAACTATGCCGATACCTCTGTAACCTGGGAATAGGGGAGGGTACACATTGACCGACTAGGAGATTTCTTGGCAAGATTGTTCCTCTGTGTAGGATAGGCAAAGGGCCTTGCCCGTGCCCATCAAGGCGATCTTCTACCTCCTACGTTCTGTAAAGAATGCAACTCAACCGATGCGGGTGAGTGCGTAACGCAGGGGGATGGGTACTGGAACCCACCCTGCAAAAGGGTGCACCAGATGTATTGCAAGAGAAAATAAGTAGAGATAGCCATGCTGGATGCAGCGACCAAGAAAGCCGAGGCCGACAAGCTGGTATCGCAGGGATTTTTCAGTGCCAGTCCAGTTTTTCGTGCTTTCCAATCCATCGAATCCTGTCAAACTAGCATCCAGGCCTTGCAGCGTGCCCTGGCGCTTTATCGAGAGCCTGATGTTCGCAGCGCCTTTCCCGAAGACAGCCAGAAAGGCGAGGCCGATGCGCTTTATAATCTGCACTTTTCCTCGCAAAATCTGGGGCAGCATCAGGATGCGATCGCCTACGTGGAACAGGCGATGTCTATTTATCAGCAAATCCACAACCAGGAAGGCCAAGCAAAAGCCTTAGAAACCCTTGGGCAGCTCTACACAGAATTACAGCAATACCCCCAGGCAACTGATTATTTGAGCCAGGCAGTTCAGACCTACCACACCTTTGATGTAGACCAAGAATGTAACATTATTAACACCCTGGGCACCACCTACGTGACGGCTGGTCAACTTGAGGAGGCTAGCCGGTGTTTTAACCAGGCCATTGATTTAGCTAAGCAACTCAATAGCCTGGATCGGCAACTGATGCCCCTGAGAAATCTAGCCAGTATTTACAGCGACCAAGACAACTATCCCCAGGCTTGTAGCTGCTGCGAACAGGCCCTGCAACTAGCCCGGCAAATGGGCAATCCACGGGAAGAGGGTAAGACCCTTTATAGCCTTGGTTCACTACACGCCAAACACGGCGAATTTGAACTTGGTGCTAACAGCTTAAAGCAGGCCATTAGCGCCTTTAAGGAAGCGGGTGATCCAGTCCTGGAGTTCAATGCTCTGGTTGATTTAGGCATCACCTACGGGAGACTTGGTCACTATTCCCAGGCTGTTGATAGTCTTAATCAGGCGATTGCCTTAGCCGCCGAAAATGGGGATATTTCTGCACAGTTAAATGGTCTATTTCAACTAGCAGAAATTTATCGATTATCGAAAGACTATCCAAAGGCCATTGCCATCTACCAGCAGTTGCTTGACCAGGCCCAGAGCCAGGGAGATCAGCAATCAACGGCGGGGCTAATGCTGACGTTAGGGGTATGTTACTCACAGCTTGCTCAACCTCTACGGGCCTGTGAGTACTATCAAAACGCCATACCCATTTATCAATCCTTGGGGGAACAGGTAGGGGAAGCAAATTGCTGGTACAACCTGGGAACCTGCCTTGTTGCTCTAAAACAATACGATCGCGTTCTTGAGGCGTTTTACAAGTGTTTGGCTCTCTATAAGGAATTGGGCCATGTTCCGTCCCAGGTGCGATGTCTTGGCGATATTGCCGCCACCTACTTTTCCCTCGAACAAATGGAGAATACCCTTGACCCCCTTCAGCAAGAACTGGCTTTAGTTCAGGAAATTGGCGACCAGCGCGGTGAATTGGACGTTTTATGTCGCCTGGGGTTAACCTATGCCGGGTTGGGACAGCCGGTAACAGCTATAGAGCGGCTTAACCAGGCAGGGGAAATCTGCCAGAGGCTCGGCGATCAGGAGTCTATGCAAATATTTCAGCACTACAACACCCTGTTGCAAACGGGGCTTAGGGACATTTATAACTTCCCAACTTGAATCGGGCTACCTCCTGTAGGGTGCATTCGCGCAGCAATTCACCAGTAGGACAGATGGCAATAGGTACCTTATTTTCTTGCGAGTCCCTTAGTAGACAAACCGCTCAAACCGCAGTACGGGTTCGCCCTGGAGCTGGCTATAGCTGCCGTTGCTAACCTGGTAAACGGTCACGGCGGTATCGCTAATGTGGTATTGATAGGGGCCATCAATGGCAATGTAGAGGCCCTGGTAGCTGCTCACATCGTTCGTGGTGAGGGAGTCCTGGGTGGCGTTGTTAGTGCCGATGTAGCGCAGTCCCTGAGGGGTGCTGCACAGGTAAACAGAGAGGGATTTTGTCTCAAAAAACGCTTCCTGGCGATCGCCCCCGCAGGGCTGAGCGGTGGTAGCGGCCACCGGCTGAGCCGTCCCTGGGGTTGGCTCGGATGGTGTGGCGGTGGCGCTATCCACATCTACAAAATCTCCCCGCACCCAGCCTTCGGTGTCTGACTCGGTAGCCTGCACGTAGTACCAGCTGTAGCCCGCTTCTCCTTCGGCCAGCCGCAGCAGTCGCACCGCACTCCCCGACTGGCCGGTGCCCACAATGGGGGATAGGGTAGTGGGTTGCGAGCGTAGATTAATCTGCGCTCCCGCCTGCTGAGTGGCTAGGGTAGTGGTGCGGGGCGGATCAATCACCGTGGCTTTAAAGCCGCCGATGGTTTCTTCCACCGGAGCGCTACCGTCTGCCGTAGCCGCCGTTGGGGTGCTGGCCTCAGGGTCAGCTTGCTCAGGGCCAGGCTTGCGGCAACTGCTTCCTGCCATTGCCACCACCAGCACCAGGCTCAGGCTCAGCCAAATCCTTTTTCCACCACCGTACCACCGCATACCACTCCCCAATCTGCCCTAAACCGGCCATCATCAGCCGCCATGCTATCGCATTCCGCCCAAACTGCATCGCTATGCTTAACGGCGCACCTCTAAACCCTGGCCTATTCCCTACCTCTTTAAGGGCTGAGACAGACCTCCAGGATCCCCTTCCCCAGTTCCCCCTATCACTTGCCAATCAGCCGTCCCACTTCACCTTAAACAGCCGAAACAGCTCATAGTCCCGGTGGGATACCACCCGCCCACCGGTTCCTTTAACCAGAGCGGGCCACTGGTCAAGGGCATCTAGCCACACCTCAGCGCCCAGGTAGGTTTCTAAAATGGCCCAGCTTTCGGCCAGGGGAGCTTCGGGGTTGATGGCATCAAACAAAAAGTGGCCGCCCGGTTTGAGAACCTTTTTGACCTGCTGGAGGACGGTTTCCCAGTAGTCTGGCGGGTAGTAGCAGCTTACCCCGGTGGCAATCACCAGGTCGAAAAAGTGGGCGTCGTACTCTAGCCGGTGAGCAGAGGCTTGTTTGACGCCCTTGAACAGTTTGGAATTTAACTGTGGTCCCCGCGAGGTCAGCGCCTGGCAGGCTACGGTACTAATCTCATGGCCGTGGAAAAGGGCATCCCACTCCCGCCAGGGATAGATTAAAAAGCTGATGCCGCAGCCAATATCCAGGCAGTGGTGGCGCTTTTGGGGCTTGAGGGCTTCCCAAAAGGGCGTAGCAAGACGAGGCGTGAGGGAGCCGCCGATCCAATCCTGGAAAATCGGCATTTCCTCCACTTCCTGGGGCAAATCGAAGGGTTGACCAGAGAATTCCTGGTTGTAGCGTTGGGCTACGGCCTGAACTTGTGCCCCCCAGGGGGAAGGATCTGCCGACGGTAAGATCATCCTTTTAAGGCTCGATTAAAGTTTTCACGGTAAGACTTATTGGTAGCCAACAGCAGCGGCCACAACAGCGTGAGCTGAAGTTTGCCCTGGCTAAAGTTGGTACGGCTAAACCCCGACCAAAACTTCCAGGCACCGCCGCCGTAGAGGCCAAGCAATAAAAGTGTTAACACTGTACCCATGATGACTGCTCCTATCAACCCTGTTGTCTTTCTTCTACGATACCAACGGATTCCGATACCAACGGATCTTGACTCAGCCCTGGGATAGTGATTAAGAGACGTGGGCTTTCCTTAAGCTATTGGGGACATAGCCAGGTCAACGGTCAATCCGGGGCTTTAATAGGGAAGCCACGCCCTGAGGCTTCTGGCTAGTGCAGGTAGCCGCATTGAGCTTGATTGAGCTTGCCCACCGAAAACATGAGTTGCAGATAAGGAAACATTATGCGTGCAGTGCTAATGGCTGGCGGTTCGGGAACTCGGTTGCGCCCCCTGACCTGCGACCTACCTAAACCGATGGTGCCGATTTTGAACCGCCCCATTGCCGAGCACATTATTAACTTGCTGAAACGGAACGGCATTACGGAAGTCATTGCGACTCTCCACTACCTGCCGGATATTATGCGCGACTACTTCCACGATGGCCGCGACTTTGGCGTGCAGATGACCTACGCCGTAGAGGAAG
This sequence comes from uncultured bacterium, assembly GCA_964442885.1. Taxonomy (GTDB): domain Bacteria; phylum Cyanobacteriota; class Cyanobacteriia; order Phormidesmidales; family Phormidesmidaceae; genus Nodosilinea. The sequence goes on from CAYUBC010000156.1 coordinate 6,425, forward strand.
ACCAGCCGTTGGGGACAGCGGGCTGTGTCAAAAATATCGCCGATCTGCTGGACGGTACTTTTCTGGTGATTAGCTGTGACAGTGTCACCGACTTCGACCTCCAGGGGGCGATCGCGTTCCATCGACAGGTGGGGGCCAAGGCCACCCTGGTGCTGACTCGCGTACCCAACCCGGTTGAGTTTGGCGTGGTAATTACCGACCGTGAGGGTAGAATTCAGCGATTTTTGGAAAAACCTTCTACCAGCGAAATCTTTTCTGACACCGTCAACACCGGTACCTACATTCTGGAGCCGGAGGTGTTGAACTATTTGCCCGTCAATCAGGAGGCCGACTTTTCTAACGATTTGTTTCCGCTGCTGCTGGCCAAGGGCATTCCCCTTTACGGCTATGTGGCCGAGGGCTACTGGTGCGATGTCGGGCATTTAGACGCCTACCGCGAAGCCCAGTACGATGCGCTTTACCGCAAGGTAATGGTAGATTATGCCTACCTGGAAACATCGCCGGGGGTGTGGATCGGGGAAAATACCCAGGTTGACCCATCGGCGGAACTTCATCCGCCGCTGTTAATTGGCAAAAACTGCCGGATTGGGGCGCGCACAGTTTTAGAAGCTGGCACCGTCATTGGCGATAACGTCACCGTTGGCAGCGATGCCGACCTGAAGCGCCCAATTGTGTGGAACGGGGCCATTATCGGCGATGAGGTGCACCTGCGGGCCTGTAGCATTGCGCGCGGGGCCAGGGTCGATCGGCGCTCCCATGTGCTGGAGGGGGCGGTGATTGGGCCGCTGTCTACGGTGGGCGAAGAGGCGCAGATTAGCCCTGGGGTTCGGGTGTGGCCCAGTAAGCAAATTGAGTCAGGGGCAACGTTGAACATCAATTTGATTTGGGGAAACACGGCACAGCGCAACTTGTTCGGCCAGCGAGGGGTGGCCGGGCTGGCCAATATCGACATTACCCCAGAGTTTGCGGTAAAACTGGGGGCCGCCTACGGCTCAACCCTGAAGCCTAGTTCCCGTGTCACCGTATCGCGCGACCAGCGCAGCATCTCGCGGATGGTGTCGCGATCGCTGATCGCCGGGCTGATGTCTGTTGGTATCCATGTGCAAAACCTGGAGGCCACGGCCATTCCTGTGGCCCGCACCCTGCTGATGCAGATGGGCGTGGCCGGTGGCATCCACGTTAGACTGCACCCCGACCGGCCCGACCACGTGCTGATTGAGTTCTTCGACGAGCACGGTATTGATATCCCCAAGGGCAAGGAAAAGAAAATTGAAGGAGCCTACTTCAAGGAGGATCTGCGGCGCTCAGCCATCCACGACATTGGCGATGTTACCTACCCCAGCCAGGCGATTTCGGCCTACACCACTGCCTTTGAAAAGTACCTCAACGTTGAGGCGGTGATGCACAGCCAGGCTAAGGTTGTGATTGACTACGTCTATGCGGTGTCGGGGGCGGTGCTGCCGCAGATTTTAGCCAAATTTGGCTGCGATGCCGTGGTGCTTAACGCCAGTTTGCGGCAAGCGGCTCTCTCCAACGAGGAACGCGAGATCATGCTCGAACAACTGGGCCAGGTGGTGCAGGCGCTGCGGGCC
>CAYUBC010000157.1:0-8015 GCA_964442885.1 uncultured bacterium
TGAATAAAGTAAATGGGTGAGTCAAAAAAAAGAGCGCATCCGTAACTGCCTCAGCTGCCCAGGCTGCCCACCAGTGCTAGGGAGTAGACTGATGGTGGCTCATCGCTGGCCTACCGTTGGTGGCCAACAAGTCGCCCTGCTGCACAGTGGCATAGAGTAAGTCGTGATCGCCAGCCGATAGTCGATCAACAATGGTGCAGTCCAGGTAGGCCAGTGACTCGGCCAAAATGGCGCAACCACTAGCGGCCACCTGAGTCGAGAGATGATCGAAGGCTGAGGTAGTCCCCCGCTGAGCCGAAAAGTGACGACGTAGGGCTCGCCCCTCCCTGAGTATATTAAGCACGAAGTTGGCCCCAGGCAACAGGGGGGGAATGTCAATGGCATCCCTAGGAATTGCCAACATTAGCCCTGGCGGGTTAAAGCTGGCCTGAGATACCCAGGCGGTCAGAATGCCCGCCTGGCCCTCATTGGTCTGGGTTGTTAGCACACAGAGAGAGCCAATGACCTGGCCTAGCGCCTGGACGGTGCGATCGGCTTGGGACTGGGCCAGAGTGGGGCGGGCAATCTGCTGCTTTTGGCGCTTACGCAGATGCTGGGCAAATTGGGTGGCCGCCTCGGCACAGCCTGTCAACGCCGCCTCATCGGGACTAAAGCGCACCCGCAGCGGCTCAAACCCAAAGCTATAGTTGCCATCCCTCAACTTTTGTTCTAGGAGGTCAATGGCCTCGCCACTCCAGCCGTAGGAGCCAAATACCCCCACCAGCTTGGTCTTAGGAACGTTGGCCAGAATTAGCCCCAGGGCCGTTTGAATTTGCACAGGCGCATGGCCCCCCAGGGTAGGCGATCCGATAATGAAGCCATCGCAGTGGTTAAGGGTGTCAACTAGGCTGGCCGGATCCGCCAACTCGCAATTGATAGCCTCTACGGCGACCTGTTGAGCATTTAAAGCCTGGGCAATGGCATCGGCAAGGCGGGCGGTGTTGCCGTAGGCCGAGGCATAGAGTAGGGCCACCCGCAGCGGTTGCTGGGTCTGCTGCTGGCACCACTGGCGATAGTCTTGGGTGAGCCGACTGAGGCTGTAGCGCACCAGCGGCCCATGCCCCGGCGCAATTACCTTGAAGCTCAGCGTGTCCAGTTGAGCCAGGGCCGTTTCTACCTGCCGGGTTTGGAGGCTGTGGAGGCAGTCAAAGTAGTAGCGACGATCCTCCTCTAGTTGCCGCCATTGCTCATCCCAAACCGCATCGCCGCAGAGGTGTACCCCAAACAGCTTATCGCTATAGAGAATTTGGCTGGCCGGGTCGTAGGTGCACAACCCATCGGGCCAGCGAGGCGTCGGCACCGTTAAGAACTGGAGCAGGTGGCCCTGGCCAAGATCCAGGGTGTCGCCCGACCGCACGGTATGCAGGCCGTCAGCACTATCCACCAGGGCCGACTTCAGGGCATTGGCCGCCGGGCGAGAGCATACAATCTGGGCCTGGGGAGCCAGTTCTCGCAATCGAACCAGGGTCGCCAGGCGATTGGCATTAATGTGGCTGGTGATGATGTAGTCAATCTGCGTTACATCCAGCCGCTTCTGCAACTCAGCCAGGTAAATTGCCGTGAAGGATTCTCCGGGCGGGTCAATCAACGCTGTTCGCTCACCACGAATCAAATAAGCATTGGCCGTTGTGCCCCGGCGGCGGCTGTACTCAACCTCAAACTTGAGCCGATCCCACGTGCGAGAGCGAAAGACCTGAGAGTTCAACCCAACATCAGCAACCTGCACATCGCGCTGAGAAGCAACTGGATGTGGAGCAGGGGAAGGAGGAGAGGAGAGAGAGAGGGTCATAGAGGTGGAGAAATAGGTGGGGATTTTTAGAGTTCAGAATTTAGAATTCAAGGTTCAAAATTCAAAGTTCAGAATTTTGGAGCATTTTGAATTGAGCATTTTGAATTTAATAGTGGTTACTCGCCTTCCGATGGTGGACCGCTGTTAGCCCGTCGGGCTTGGCTACGCGGCCAGCATTGGCGGTGCAGTAGATAATCCAGTGGTCTCCGGCTTCAAGGCGGTGGGTAACGGTGCACTCCAGGTAGGCCAGGGCTTCGGCCAGAATTAGGGAACCGTTGGCGGCGGCGTAGGTGGCCACTCCCTCAAAGCGGTTGGCCCCAGGGGGAAAGCGCTTGAGAAAGTGCTTCATCAACCGGTGGTAGTTGCCCTCTTCCAGCACATTGAGCACAAAGGTGTCGCCGCCGTGCAGGAGGGATTCGATGGCTCGCTCCTTGGCTACGGCAATGGCCAGGCCAGGGGGCTGAACGCTGGCCTGAATGACCCAGGAGGCCAGCATGGCGCTGGTAATGGCGTGCTTTTGGGCGGTGAGGATATATAGCCCGGTGCTGAGGCGACCCAGAGCCTGGTCAAGGCCAGAATCCAGAGATTTACTTTGCTTGAGGGTGCGATCGCGGTTCACCCACTGCCCCAGGTCAGTGCCTGCTTCTTCACAGAGTTTGTCCGTGGCCTCGGTGGGGGCGGTCTTAATCAAAATTGGTTCAAAGGCCGATTTCAGCCCCAATTCCTGGAAGCGGTTACGGAGGGGAAAGATCGGTTCATCCTGCCCGCCGCCGGTTTCAAACAGCCCAATGGCCTGCTTGGAATTGGCCGCCGCGAGTATCGTGCTGAGGATGGGTTCCAGGCTCACCGGCGCGGTTTGGGGCGGCATCCCCAGTACCAGGCCGGTCGCCGTGGTGACTAATTCACGCACGGTGTGGATGTCGGTATCGAGCATATCCACCAGTTCAACGGCGACGGCGGTTTTCAGCAATCCCTGGCCAATGGCGTGGGCCAGGCGCTCGCTGTGGCCATACTCGCCTGCATAGAAAATGGCGACAAAGGGTTCGGCCTGGGCCTGGGCCTCGCTCCAGGTGCGGTAGCGCTCGATCCAGTCGTTCCGGTGGTGCTGGAGCAGGGGGCCGTGGCCGGTGGCCACCTGGCCGATGGTGAGAGGCTGAATGCGCTTCAGGGCGGCCAGCACCGAGCGAGCATTGGGCCCCATCAGGCAGTCGTAGTAATACTGAAAATCGGCTTCCAGTAGGGCAGGGGTTTCATCGTAGAGGGTGTCATCGCAGTAGTGCAGGCCAAAGACATCGCAGGTATAGAGGACTTGAGTGCCTGGGTCGTAGGTCAGCATAGTGTCGGGCCAGTGCAGATTGGGGGCGGAAATAAACTCCAGGTCGTGGCCGTGGCCCAGGTCGAGGCGATCGCCACTCTTCACGGTCTGCGCCGCAAAAGGACTATGAATCTGGCTCTGCAAAAACTGGATGGCCACCTTAGATGCCACCACGGTGATGTGGGGAGCCTTGGCCAGCAAGTCGGCAATTAGCCCGCTGTGGTCGGGTTCTGTGTGGTTGACAATCAGATAATCAATCTGCTCTAAAGCCACCAGGCTCTCTAGCTCCTCGAAATAAAGCTCGCGAAACTTCGCGTGGGAGGTGTCGATCAGCGCTGTCTTTTCTCCCCGAATCAGGAAGGAGTTGTAGGTGGTGCCGTTTTGCAGTTCAAATTCGATATCGAAGCGATCGCGGTCCCAATCCAGACATCGAAGCACCGTGGAATCTTGAGCAATGACGGCTGTTTGCAGAGTGAGCCGCCCAGATTGGGGCGCAGTCAGGCGTAAATCTGTGAGGGCAACCATAGGTTATCTCTATCCTCGCCAAGCCATTGATGAACATGATTCAATGGTTGCTTATCCACAAAGATTTGTAAAATGTCAATTCCAAAATCAATTCATCAGTAATTTATATAGTCATTTCTCGGAGATATTCGTTTGGCAAATGCATTGAGCAACGTCTAGGGCTGAGGGGCGAAACGGTAGAGCTCCCGTAGAGCTAGGGTGGGGTTTGGTTATACTGCCGCTGTGGCACAAGCGGCTTCGTCTCAACACCGGGTTCTCAGGGCTGCCCGCCACGGCTGCCATTCTGAGCCGCTGGCCCACAATAGGATTGCACTCCAGTTTGCGACAACGCCATGTTTTACGGTTCTCTCCCCTGGTTCAGGCGCTTACTTGGGCTTTTAGCTGCCAGTTGGCCAGGCACCCTCGCCCTGCCGGTCTGGGCCGCTAGTCCGCCGTTATCCTTTCAAGGATGGTGTCAGCAGGCCGATACCCTGCCCGCCGACACTCGCCATACCGTGGAATTACTGCGGCAAATTGCGGGCACTGAGGACTGCGCCGAGGCAGAGCAGGTTCTAGCCAGCCAGCCCCGGTTGAATCTGGAGCGGCTGGAGATTTCAGATTTGCAACCCCTTGGCTCTCTTACCCACTTGACCTGGCTCTCGCTGAGCGTGAACCGGATTACCGATTTAGAGCCGCTGCGATCGCTCACTCAGCTGGAGTCCCTCTATTTAGACAGCAACCAAATTCAAGACTTAGCTCCCCTGGCGGCGCTGACCCAGCTCCACACCCTGCACCTTTACGACAACCAAATCACCGATCTTGCACCCTTAGCGGCGCTTGGCAATCTACGTCATCTATCGGCCTTTGATAATCAAATTACCGACCTGGCTCCCCTGGTCGCGCTGACCCGTCTGCAAACCCTGTCGTTAATGGATAACGCCATTGCAGATTTGCGCCCCCTAACCGGATTGACTAACCTGGAACGGCTGGCCCTGGGCGGCAACCGCATTGGCGACATCACCCCCCTGAGCGGGCTGACCAACCTGCGCTGGCTCGCCCTGTTTGGCAACCAAATTACGGATTTAAGCCCTCTGGCTGCCCTGGAACAACTGGAATTTTTATCTGTAGGCAATAATCAAATCCCGACCGTTGGCCCCTTGGTTAGCCAAACCCAGCTCAGAGAACTCCTGCTCTTCAACAATCAAATTACCGATCCCTCGCCGCTGCAACGCCTGGGGCAGATTACCTGGCTGGATCTCTACAACAATCAAATTGTCGATGCTGGCTCCCTCAGCACCCTGAGCCAGTTGCGCTGGCTAGATTTGCGAGGCAACCCCCTGAGCGAACCCGTTTGCCCGGTGGATCCTCAGAGCGTTTGCCTGCTACCGACGGCTAAGTGATCAATTAATCCTGGTTTCTGGCTCCTGCCCTCGACTAGTGCAGCGTCAACACTCAAAATTAGGGTTCGTGTAGGTTGGGTACAACGAAGTGTTCGCGCAGCGTCTCCAGCGGAGAAAACCCAACAGCAGCAGGCTTTTTGGGGTTCCGCTAAGGCTTCACCCAACCTACCCATCAAGGCCTGACAGACCGCTAAGGCGTTTTCTGGAAAACAGTCTCCCTAGTGGTGGGCAGTGCCCACCCTACATTACTTTGAATTTTGCCTTTTGAACTCCGCGTAGCGGTACTAGGGAGATTGCAGCGTAATTACCTGGTCGGGTTTGATCACCACGACCCGCTGGGCGGTGACGTTGCCAATCACCACGCCAGCGGCAGCCCCGCCCACAATGGTGCCCAGGCTGGCGTTGCCAAAGATTTCGCCCAGCAGCGCTCCTCCGGCGGCACCGATGGCGGCATCTCCGGCAATGGAACCGCCGCCGGTTTCCCTGGGGTCTTTAACGTCGTGCAGGGTGCCAGAAACCGCCTGAATGGGGATGACTTGATTGTTCACTTCAACACCCGTGGCCACGTAGCGCAGTCCCCCACTAATGGGCTCAAACTGGCCGCGAATTGTAGACCCTGCTGGGATAGAACGGCCATTGACGGTGGTGGCGGTGCTGACCCGTAGCGATCGCTCAAACACCGCATCGTTATTGAGGTAGAGCGTTTCACTGCTGGGGTTTACCGCCTGGATTGGATTGGAGACAAACGCCTGAGCCAGCAACGGCGCATCCGCCGCCACGGCCACTGCCGGAACCGGAAACAGAACGAGAGGCAATGTGGCTAAGACTATAGATTTCATAGGGCACCTCATCAACTGTAGACCGCCACCCAACGAGTCTCTGATGCTCCCATAGGCCACAGGAGGGGCTGGGAGGCAGATAATCGGGCTCAAGGGCGATAACTCTAGGCTAGAACTCGCCTGTGAGTTCTGGCTGAGGTTGCCCTGAGAGCCTGTAGAGGCTAGTTTTGAAGACGCCAACCCCTGACCAAAAGTTCCAGCCTAAAGGGAGCTAGAATCCAGACTGGCGGCTTCTTCTGGCGATTGGGGCAGGTGCAGGCCGCACTCCTGCTTCAGCCCTTTGAAGCGGGTGTCGCGCTCGTTGGCATCGGTGGCGGTAATGGGGCGGCTAGAGTGCCAGTCTCCCACGGTGACGTAGCCCTTGTCGAAGAGGGGATGGTAGGGCAAATCGTGGGCTACCAGGTATTGATACACCTGCTTAGAGGTCCACTTGAGGATGGGCATGAGCTTGTAGCGGCCATCCTGAATGCCCACCCGGTTGAGGGAGCGGCGATGGTCAGTCTGGTCGGCCCGCAGGCCTGTCAGCCAGGCCGTTGCCCCCAAATCCTTGAGCGCCCGCTGCATGGGTTCTACCTTGCGAATCTGGTCGTAGCGGTTGAGGGCGCTGACATCGTGCTGCTCCCACAGTCGCCCGTAGAGCGCTTCCATGCGGGCCGGGCTGACGGGTGACTGGTAGACGTGCAGATTCAACCCCAGCTGCACGGTCAGGTCTTCGGCAAAACGGTAGGTTTCCACCGGCAAATAGCCTGTGTCTACCCAAATCACGGGAATATCAGGCACTACCTGGGTGACCAAATGCAGCATCACCGCCGACTGAATGCCAAAGCTGGTGCTCAGCACCAACCCATCGCCAAAGGTATCGTAGCCCCACTGCACCAGGTGGCTTGCATCGGCATTGCCCCACTGGTGGTTAATGGCATCCAGGTCAAGACTGGGGCGGGTATGGCCCTTGCTGGGCAAGAGCGCAGTATCTGACAGGGATGGTCTATTTCCGTTCAACAAAGGCTTTGCTCCAAAACCGTTAGGCCGCAGGCATGACAGCGTAGATAAATTCCTAAGGATACAGGGTTTTAAGGAACTATTCAGACTATGAGAATCGGCTCAATCTACAGTGTTCTCAACCCGTTGAAATGGAGAGCTAACCCCGTCAGATGGGCCTACTAGCATTTGGCTAAGCTTTAGCTTATACCGATTCAATCGACAGCGGCAGACTGGATCCTGGTCAACCGTTGGCAGGAACCGCGATCGCCAGAGTCCGTTAATCGCCTCAACCATACGGGAATTTATACTTAGATCATAGATGATGACCATTATTTCAGGGGATGGCCCTAGACCAATGCCTGGAAATAGTCATTTATCTAGCGTCCAGCCTGCCCAATTCGGTCTAAAATCCACCAGTGTTTAGTCCTAGGCCTGGCTAGCGATGACTGCCAACCTGCCCTACCCCCGCGATCTAATCGGCTATGGCCGCACCCCGCCCCATCCCCAGTGGCCCCACCAGGCCAGAATTGCCGTGCAGTTTGTGATCAATTATGAAGAGGGCGGCGAAGCCTGCATCCTCCACGGCGACCCTGCCTCGGAAGCCTTTTTGTCTGAGAGCGTGGGCGCACAGCCGCTGCTAGGGGTGCGCAATATGAATATGGAGTCGATGTATGAGTACGGCAGTCGGGCCGGGTTCTGGCGACTGCATCGGCTGTTTACCCGGCGTGGGCTGCCCCTCACGGTCTACGCTGTGGCCATGGCTATGGAACGCCACCCCGACGCTGTGGCCGCTATGGTTGAGGCCGATTGGGAAATTGCCAGCCACGGCTACCGCTGGATTGATTACCAATACCTCAGCCCCGACACCGAGCGAGATCACATCCGCCAAGCGGTGGATATCCACACCCGCGTCGCCGGTAGACGTCCTTTGGGCTTTTACCAGGGCCGCATCAGCCCTCACACCCGCGCCCTAGTGGTGGAAGAAGGGGGCTTTCTCTACGATGCCGACAGCTATGCCGATGACCTGCCCTACTGGACCACCGAGTACGGCAAACCCCACCTGATCATCCCCTACACCCTCGACAACAACGACATGCGCTTTGCCACCTACGCCGGGTTTAACGCTGGGGATCAGTTCTTTGCCTACC
>CAYUBC010000158.1:0-8005 GCA_964442885.1 uncultured bacterium
ACCGTCTACCTCTCCAAAGATGTCCAACAATGCCCAAACACGCCTAAAAGCTAGGGTTCTGACGCAATATTGAGATAAAGATTGAGATAAAGACTAACTCACAAATTTTTCCAGGTGATAAAACTGTCTATTTATAAGGCTTTCAAAAATATGGCCACCCGATTCGTGATCGAGCGGTCGCGGATTCAAATCCCGCCATCGGCTTCCAGGAAAAATAGGCGTTTCGCCCATTTGACAAGGGTTTTGAGGTTCTCGGTTCTGCCAAGGCTCAAATTGCGTTTAATTACAAGCAACTGGAGGAGATGCTGACCCACAGCAATTTTTCTCCTATTTCCGATAAAGTCTATTAATGACTCCTTCGCTCAAGTCCATTCTTGAGCGACTAGTCCATGGGGCTGGTTTTCGTATTAACCCATCACTTTACAAGCAAACTTTGCAACGAGTAGGGGAGTGGGAGTAGCCTTTGAGTGATGAAAATTCTTCTGGTGGATGATGAAGTCGAACTTACTGATCCGCTTAGTCGGTTGTTGACTCGCGAGGGCTACCAGGTAGACGTGGCTACCGATGGCGATCGCGGTGCTCGCATGGCTACTGAAGAAACCTACGATTTGCTCATCCTTGACTGGATGCTGCCAGGGCTGAGTGGGCTGGAGATCTGCCGTCAGCTACGATCGCGCCAGGACACCACGCCCATTCTGTTTCTCACCGCTAAAGACACTCTGGATGACCGGGTAGATGGCCTGGATGCTGGGGCGGATGACTACCTGGTTAAGCCCTTTGAGCTGCGTGAATTGCTAGCCAGGGTGCGGGCCTTGGGACGGAGATCTCCCCAGCGAGAGTCGTTCCAAGGCCCCTCTCGACTCGGATTTAGTGACCTGGAACTGGATCCGGCCAACCAGCTAGCCTATCGCCAGGGGCAGTGCATCGAGCTATCCGAAAAGGAAACGGCTCTGCTGGCCTATCTGCTCTACTACCCCAACCAGGTGTTAACCCACGAGCAAATTTATCAAGCGGTTTGGGACGACCAGGAGCACCCCAGCAGCAACGTGCTGGCGGCTCAAATGCGGCTGCTGCGGCGCAAAATAGAACCAAAGGGAGCACCCGCGCTGATTCATACGGTGTATGGCAAGGGGTATCGGTTGGGTTCGGTATAATGTATGTCCTCCATACCGGATGCCACCGATGAGCGCACAAATTCCCACGGTTCAGTTCTACGAAGGTATTCCCGAAGCTATCGACAATGTCAGCCTGCGGAAGAATCCAGACACGGACGATCGCACCGCCCTGCTGATCTTTAAGCAGTTGCGGGCCATTGAGCAGTTCCAGAGTTTTCGCAGTCAGTTTTCTAAGGCACTGAAGATGGTGGACGAAGAAGGCGTGATCACCATTGAGCCCTCTGGAATGCGGTTTATTTTTGGCGGCCCCGAAGGCGACGACCTAGACCGGGTAGAATGCACCCTCATTATTGATCGCGAGGAGCACTGGCAGCGCTTTATGCGGTTCATGTACTGCTATGCTAATGCCCACGACATGGCCTACGGCGAACATGACCGGGCATAGCTGGCTGAATGGTTTATTCTAGAAGCCAGGTCAGCTTGGGGTTGCCATCAGGTAAACAGGTCTTTTACCTTCAAAAGGGTGTGGCCGGGTAGAGATAGCCCGCCCAACCGGGCAACTTGAGGCTGAACCCACACACAACGTTAGGTGCCCATGAAAATTGCAATTACTGGAGCGACAGGGTTTGTCGGTAGCCGTCTGGTAGAGCGGCTGCAAGAGGAGGGTCACACGGTCTTAGCCCTAACCCGCAGCGCGGCCCATGGCCGCAAAGTTTTTCCTGATAGCGCCTTTCCTAAGGTGGACATTGTCGAGTACACGCCGCTAGAGTCGGGGGCCTGGCAATTGGCCCTGTCAGGCTGTGATGCGGTGGTTAACCTAGCCGGGGCTCCGATCTCTGAGCGCTGGAGTGAGGCTCACAAGCAAGCCATCCTGGACAGTCGGAAAATTGGCACCGAAAAGCTAGTCGAAGCCCTGGCCCAGGCGGCCACCCGCCCCGGCGTTTGGATCAATGCCTCGGCAATTGGCTACTACGGCACCAGCGAAACCGTCACCTTTGACGAAACCAGCGCCCCCATTGCCGACGACTTTCTCTCTGAGGTGTGTCGGGCTTGGGAATCTGCGGCTCAAACCGTGAAAGACTACGGCCCTCGCCTGGTCATCCTGCGGTTGGGGATTGTGTTGGGCATGGGCGGGGCAGTCGCCAAAATGCTTACCCCCTTTCGGATGTTTGCCGGTGGCCCCATTGGTAGCGGCCGCCAGTGGTTTTCCTGGATTCATCGCGAGGATTTGGTGAATCTAATTCTGCAAGCCCTTACCGATCCCCAAATGGAGGGCGTATATAACGCCACGGCTCCTAACCCGGTACGCATGGCCGAATTTTGCAAAGCCCTGGGCAAGGTGCTAAATCGTCCCTCCTGGCTGCCCGTGCCGGACTTTGTGCTAGAAACTATTCTGGGAGATGGTGCCCAGGTTGTTTTAGAAGGGCAGCAGGTGCTCCCTAAACGCACTGAAGCGACTGGGTTTCAGTACCAGTACAACCAGGTGAAAGATGCCCTGGTCGATATTGTTAACGCCTAACCCGCAAACATTTATGGATCTTGGAGATTTCCGCCGCGACTATACCCAGCGAGGGTTGGATTTGCCTGACCTGGCCGCCAACCCCATTGAGCAGTTTGCCCTCTGGTTTCAGCAAGCCTGTGAGGCTGACCTGTTAGAGCCGAATGCCCTGGTGCTTTCTACGGTGTCGCCAGAGGCAATGCCTTACCAGCGAACCGTGTTACTGAAATACTTTGACCAGAACGGCTTTGTGTTTTTCACCAACTACGGCAGCCGCAAGGCTCAACACATAGAGGGCAATGCTCAGGTGTCCATGCTGTTTCCCTGGTATGGGCTGGAACGGCAGTTGGCGATTGTGGGTACAGCGAGTAAAATTCCAGCCGCAGAATCGTTGAAATATTTTGTCTCACGCCCCCGTGATAGCCAGATTGGAGCGTGGGTATCTCAGCAGAGCCAGATTGTCTCATCCCGCCAACTGCTGGAAATGCAGTTCGAGAAAATGAAGGAGAAATTCCTCAACCAGGAGATTCCCCTGCCAGATTTTTGGGGCGGGTATCGGGTAAAGCCAGGGAGTTTTGAATTCTGGCAAGGGCGGCCCAGTCGGCTCCACGATCGGTTTCTGTATGCGCTAGCGGAAGACGGCAGCTGGACGATCTCGCGGCTGTCCCCCTAGGGGAGCGTCAACCCTAGAAGTTCGAGCTTATAGCTAGCGCTTTAGGGCTAAAGCGCTAAGGGCCTCGCAAGAAAATAAGGTACCGACTGCCATCTTCCCTATGGGTGCATTGCTTCGCGTTGGCGTAGCCTCGCCCCAGCGTTATGCACCCTACGCTAACCAACCTATTCGGTACTTTATTTCAGCGCACGTCCCTAGCTACTAGGGTGATGAGTTCACCCTAAGATTTGGCTTTGACAAGCTACCAGGCCGGGTTGGGGCTATTTGAGTTTTTGCTTGATAAAAGCCAGAACTTTGCCAAGCTGGCCTTTGAGCTGAGCCACTTCGCCCTGAAGTTGCTGCACTTGGGCCTGGAGAGCCTGAAATTCTGCCAGGCTGACGCTGCCTCCGGTGGCGGCTGATGCTACCCCGGCCTCTGGGGCGGCGACGGTGGCGACGGTGCGGCGAGGCTTGCGGGCCTTAACCATAGCCGACTTAATGGCTTCGATGAGTTCTTTTTGCTCGAAGGGTTTTTGAATGAACTCAAAATACTCGAAGGGCTCGGACATTTTCTCGGTGACTTCCTCTTTGCGCCCTGACATCAAGACTAGAGGAATGCGCTGAAGCTCTGGGTTCGCCTGAATTTCTTGAAACACTTCCCAGCCGCTCATGCGCGGCAGCAGGAAATCCAGCATGATCAGGTTAGGGCGCTGATCGCGAATGGCATCCATCCCTTCAACGCCATCTTTGGCTTCGATGACGTCAAAATTTCCTTGAGGGAGCATGTCGCGCACCCGCATGCGAATGACTCGACTATCATCAATGACCAAAATTTTATGACTTGCCACAATAGACTCCTCTTACGGTGTCAAAGCAGGATGTAGAGAACGGGTGCCATCCATCATAGTTCAGGTTTCCGGAAAACTCCGAATTTGACCGAAGAATGAAGATCCCAGGCCCATAGTAGCGTTTCAGGTATGGCTTTTCCACTTTAGGGATGGGACGGGTAGACAGTAACGAGATGCCGCTTGCCCGTGGTTAGAACAAGCTCTGGATTGGTGCTTAGTGTTCCCGGCGCGGGGGGCAAGCTATCGGTAGAAATTCGGAGTTGGGTAGGAGCTGCTTAGCCTCGGGGCCGGGGCCGGGGCGATCGCGGTTTAGCGAAATGCCGCAATGGTTTGCACCCGCAGACAAAACTCGCCGGGGGTAAAGTGAGGATTGAGGACTTTATCGTACTCAAACTTGCTCAGCATTAGTTGAAATGACCGAATGCTAGAAGGATCAAGGGGTTTGGCATCGGGCTGAAACCGGGCTCGAAAGACCGGGTTGAGTTCGGCAAAGGGCAGGCGTACCGTAATCCACTCCTGAGGACTGGTGTCAAAGGAGTAGCCATAGGCAATTGCGTCCCAGCCTTCGCGATCACGCAGAAAGAATTTGTAGCGCTGGCCATCTCCTTTAATCCGCAGTTCAATGCCCCGGTAGGCGGCCAGATTTAGGGGAGGCTCAAAGTTGCGGGTGCGGATGGAGGCAAACCCGCCAGAGTTTTCAGTGGATACCAGCCCGGTAAAACAGACCGAATCTTCGGCTGGTTGAAGACCGCTACGGCTAACGCCACCCATTACCACATCATCCAGAGCGCCCCAGAGGGCAAGGTGCTCTGGGTTGGGCTGGGTAAAGTCGAACAGGATACCCTCCTGCGGTTGTGGCGGCGGCGGTGCACTGGAACCCATAACCATAGTCTTGAACCAGCTAACGACAGGAATCGAGTCAAAAAAGCCCAGGGTTTCCACAAAGCGGCCAAAATCCCACGAGCGGTTGGATGGCGTCATGGCGTTTTTCTCCCGGTGCTGGTTGGCTATCTAGATTTGATCCTAACGTGACTAGCCTACCGCACCAGACATCCCAACGACCTCTACTGTAAGGCACAGCTACATTCTCTCTCCAGCTTGTGTCTAGCCCTGGCTTTTGCCCACCGCCTGCGCTCCGCCCCTACTCTCCCCGCGTTAGCTGACCCACAATTCCCCCCGTTGCCGCCAAATAAGCCTGGGGAGTAAGCCACAGCATTAGCCCCCGCTTGCCCGCCGATACAGCCACCTGTTTAAAGGTCTGCATCGATGCATCCACATAGACCGGATAGGCTTTTTTGGTGCCCAGAGCGGTAACGCCGCCGCGAATGTAGCCCGTCAGGGGCTGAACCTCTTTGAGGGGAACGGTGTCGGTTTTGCGATCGCCGGTTAGCTGGGCCAGGGCTTTGAGGTCAAGCTGGGCATGGCCAGGGATGACCGCCAGGCAAACGCCGGTGCGATCGCCCCGGGCTACCAGGGTCTTAAACACTTGGGCGGCGGGCAACCCAAGCTTTTCAGCGGTACGTTCGGCGGCAAGATCCTCTGGATCAACGTCGTACTCTAAAACCTCATAGGGTAGGTGGAGGCGGTCTAGGATGCGGGCGGCATTGGTTTTGCTCATGGGATATCGGGGCGCTAAAGGCCGGCAGGGAAACCCTCTCTAAGGATTACCCTAACCGTTGCAGGTAAACAGGCGCACCATGAAATAGTTGACCATCTTAGCCCCGTAGGGCGAGTCCCACCAGATCACGGGGTAGCAGCCAATGGGGTCATCCAGATGATGGGTCGTTTGATCGAGGGTTTTCCACTGGTCGTTAGCGCGCCAGCCGACCTGATCGCCCAGCCGCCGCAACAGGGTTAAATCCTGAGCAATGGCCGTCTCCAAGGTGCCGCCTACCTCCTGGTAAAGGCGCAGTTGCACACTAAAGCCAAAGCGACCGCCGGTGTAGGTTGTCCACAGCCGATCAATGACCCGCAGCACGCTACAGGGAAACTGCTTGACGGCGTCGGGGGTGAGGTCTTCGCGATCTGGCGTGCCTGCCTCTTGCAGCAAGACGTGGAGGGTTTCTTCATCGGCTTCGCGGAGTTTGCCCGTTTTGAGTAACGATTGCAGGCGTTGATAGCGCTCTACATCGGTAACCAGGGTAAGGGCATCTTCCAGGCGGGCAATGCGCTCGGTCAAGCCTTGCTGAATAAAGGCTTCTAGCTTGGCCTCCATAGCGCTCAGACGACTGGCCAAATCATGCGGTGAATCCTCTTCGTGGTCTATCATGCTGTGGTTAATCCGGGTGAGACTCAAGGGTTGGCTGTGGTAGGGGGTTCTGTGCACTGGCTGAGCCTGGGTGACGGCTAAGTCAACGATTCCCCGTCCTGGATGGTTCGCATGACCGCCCCCTCAGAGGCAAGGGCTCTATCTTCAGCCGGGGAGTGAGGCTCCTGGGTGGCTGAGCGAGGCGGGCCAGAGTTGGGCGGCTTACCAAAGAATAACCACTCAGACAGGCTCTTGAGCACCACGTAGAGCACAGGCACAACCAGCAAGCTCAGCACGGTCGCCACCAGCAATCCTCCAAATACGGTATAGCCGACCGACCAGCGGCTGGCGCTCCCGGCTCCGGTGGCCACCAGCAGCGGGAAGAATCCCACCAGCGAAGAAATCGCCGTCATAATAATGGGGCGAAAGCGCTGCTCGGCGGCGGCAATGGCGGCAGGCACCAGCCCTAAGCCCTGACTGCGGGCCTGGTTAGCAAATTCCACAATTAAAATCGCGTTTTTGCTGGCCAAACCAATCAGCATCACCAGCCCGACCTGAGCGTAGATATTGAGTTCCAGACCACGCAGGAAGAGAAACACCAGCGCCCCCAGCACGGCCAGCGGTACAGTCAGCAGAATAATAATTGGGTCAATGTAGTTTTCGTACTGGGCCGCCAGCACCAGAAAGACCACCACCACCCCTAACCCAAAAATTAGACCGGCTAAGCCGCCAGAGGCAATTTCTTCCTTCGCGGTACCCTGCCAGGCCTGGCCAACCACGGGGAGCGCGGCCTGGGCGTGGGCCTCCGTCATCGCTTGAATTAACTGGCCAGAACTGGCGCGTGGGGCTGGCATTCCTTCTAGCTTGATGGCGCGCAGCAGGTTGAAGTGATTGAGGGTCGATGGCCCCACCACTTCTTGCTGGGTGACGACTTCTCCCAGGGGTACCATCACGCCCTGTTGTGAGCGCACATAGATATTGTCGATATCTCCCGGATCGTTGCGAAAGGGCGTATCGGCCTGGACGTAGACCCGATAGTTGCGTCCGCCAAAGGTGAAGTCGTTAACGTAGCGGGATCCCAGGTAGGTACCCAGGGCGGCCAGGGCCGAGTCGATGTTGATATTCAGGGCTTTCAGGCGATCGCGATCGATATCCAACTGTAACTGTGGCGAACTGGCCGTGAACTGGGTGAATACCCCCGCCGAAGCCGGAGATTGATTGGCCAACCCCATGATTTCGTAGGCGTTGCCCAGGAATTCATCAATGGTCATCTGGTTGCCGCTGCGGTCTTGCAACTGCATTTCCAGGGCACCGGTGGGGCTAAAGCCGGGTACTGGCGGCGCGTTAAAGGCGATCACCAGGGCCTCCTGAATGCCCTGCAGGGCCCCATTCACCTTGGGCAACAGACCCATAACCGAGGACTCAGGGCCTTTGCGATCGGCCCAGGGAGCGAGGGTAGCAAAGAACACGCCGCGATTGGGGGAAGGGCCATCAAAGCCAAACCCCGACAGCAAGAAGGTGCTTTCTACCTCTGGGAATTGAGAGATGATCTCATTGGTCTTGGTCATCACCGCCTTGGTGTAGTCCAGAGAAACACCGTCTGGCGCTTGCACAATGCCCAGGAAGTAGCCCTGGTCTTCTTCC